>JAYVTP010000193.1:0-1929 GCA_043788685.1 Pseudolysobacter sp.
CGTGGGTCGAGCGTTTTGTGCACGCGCGGCGTGATCTGGCGGCAGCATCCGCATGAGCATTTTTCGTCATGTCGCATTAATCGTCGTGCTGGCTTTTTCGGTTCATCCGGCGTACGCAAAGCCGCTCGTGGTCGGCTCGAAAAACTTCACTGAATCATTGTTGCTCGCGGAGATCGTGCGGCTGCAAGCGCAACAACAACATATCGAAATGCAACACCGTCGTGCCCTTGGCGGCACGCGCATTGTGTGGCGCGCGCTGGAAAACGGCGACATCGATATCTATGCGGAATACAGCGGAACGCTCTTGCGCGAACTGCTGCCGGAACTGCCGCCGGATCCCAATCTCGCCGCGATCGGTACAGCGCTGAAATCACGTGGGCTTGGCATCAGCTCACCGCTCGGTTTCAACGACAGCTACGCGCTCGGCATGACACGCGCGACGGCGCAGAAACTCGCTATCGAACGCGTTTCGGATCTACCGAAACATCTCGAATTACGCTTCGGTTTGTCGAACGAATTCCTGCAGCGCGGCGATGGCTGGCCGGCGTTGCGCGATGCATACGGACTGCCGCAGAAACCGCGCGGCATGGATCACGACCTGGCGTATCGCGCCTTGCAAAGCGACTCGATCGACGTTGTGGATTTGTATACCAGCGACGCCGAAATTGCCTATTATGATCTGCGCGTACTCGATGACGATCGCCACTATTTTCCGCGCTACGATGCCGTATTCGTGTACCGCCTCGATGCACTGCAGCGCGAGCCGACTCTCGCCAGCGTATTGCAGTCGCTGGGCGCGCGCATCGACCTGGCGGCGATGCAGCGCATGAACGCCGCGGCGAAAATCTCAGCACGAACCGACACCGATGTCGCTGCAGAATTTCTCGGTGTCAGATCGGATGCGATTGCCGATTCGGGACGCACAACACGTATACTCATACGCACGCTGGAGCATCTCGAGCTCGTCTCCGTGTCGCTCGGTCTGGCGCTGTTGCTCGGCCTGCCGCTCGGCATTTTCGCCGCGCAAAAGCCGCACGTCGCGCGTGTCATTCTCGCGCTCACCGGCGTCCTGCAAACCGTGCCGTCGCTGGCGATGTTCGTATTCATGATTCCGCTGTTCGGCATCGGCGCACCGACCGCGATCGTCGCGTTGTTTCTCTACAGCCTGCTGCCGATCGTGCGCAATACATACGCCGGATTGACCGGCATCGCGCCCGAGCTGCGCGAGTCTGCCGCCGCGCTCGGCTTGCCGACTTCGACACGGTTGTGGCGGATCGAATTGCCGCTCGCCACGCGCACGATCCTGGCCGGAATAAAAATCGCCGCGGTGATCAACGTCGGCACCGCCACGCTCGGTGCGCTGATCGGCGCGGGTGGTTACGGCGAAAACATCCTCACCGGCATTCGCCTCGACAATATCGGCCTGATTCTCGAAGGCGCGATTCCCGCTGCGGTAATGGCGCTGGTGGCGCAGGAGCTGTTCGAGTGGATCGAGCGGCGCACACTGCCGCGCGCCTGCACCGCTGGAAACGCTCGCGCTCGGATTTGAATTCCGTTGGTGTTTATCTCTCGCGAACGGGCGCTTGAACGTCGGCATAAATTTTGCGGTGCGGCACAAACGCAGCTTTTTTGCGCCGCGCGTGGCGAATGACGCAGTTCGTACGGAAACGGCGTTACTCGTGGGAGCCAATCACGGCAAGCTCGGGAGCACGCGTCATGTCGCATAAAAACCAGCCGATAGCCGACCCAAGCGCGCGGAGGTTTTCCGATTGGCTTTGGCTGCTCGCAACTGCGATCATTTTCGGCAACACGGGTGCGCACGCGCAGATTACCGATTTCGCCGGCTACAATTCCAACGTGAATGGTGCGGTCTACGCGCTCGCGGTGCAGGCGGATGGCAAGGCGCTGGTCGGCGGCACGTCGGCGCTC
>JAYVTP010000194.1:0-1505 GCA_043788685.1 Pseudolysobacter sp.
CCGCCGGTGTAGGCGTAGGCGCTGAGGCCGAGTTCGCGCAACGCGTACGTTGCCGCGAGCAGCTCGCGCGGGCCGCGCGCGACATCGTCGGTGCCGAGCAAACCGATCACCGTGGTGACACCCGAACGCGTGAAGCGCGACAGCCCGACCGCCGGCACGCGCGAGCGGAATCCCGCCTCGCCGCCACCGCCGGTGACATGCACATGGCCGTCGATCAATCCCGGGATCAGGCGCAGACCGTGCAGATCGATCGTCTCGATCGCGAGCGTTGATGGCAGATCGGGCAAGTCGCTGCCGATCCATAAAATCCGCCCGCCGCCGAGCAGCAGGTTCTGCAACCCGAGCGCTTCGGGCGCGAACACATCGGCATTGCACAGCAGCAACATCGGCGTGGCGGCAATCGGCAAATCGCTCACTCTTTGTAGATCGCGATATGGGTGGTGCCGTCGCGATCGACCCAGCCACGGAACATGCCGTCGGTGTTGAACGGCGTGGCGTAATTGCCTTGCGCATCGAGCGCGATGGCGCCGCCGTCGCCGCCGAGTTTGGGAATCAGATTGAGGATCACGTCATCCGCTGCCTTGCCGATTGCGTCGCCGCGATACGCCATGCGTGCGCAGATTTCGTGCGCGGCTACGGTGCGGATATAAAACTCGCCCCAGCCGGTGCCCGACACCGCGCACTTGTCATTGGCATACGTGCCAGCGCCGATGATCGGCGAGTCGCCGACGCGGCCCCAACGCTTGTTGGTCATGCCACCAGTCGAGGTGCCCGCGGCGAGATGCCCGGCGTGATCCAGCGCGACTGCACCGACCGTGCCGAAATGCGGCGCGGCTGCAGCGGCATGGGTTTTTGCCGCTTCTTCCTTCAGCGCCTGCTGCAATTGCTGCCAGCGCTCATCGGTGCGGAAATACGAAGGATCGACCAGTGCCATGCCGATGCTTTTGGCGAACACTTCAGCGCCGTCGCCGGTGAGCATCACATGCACCGATTTTTCCATCACCGCGCGCGCCAGCAGAATCGGATTCTTGATGCGATGCACGCCGGCAACCGCACCGGCGCGCAAGGTGTGGCCTTCCATCAGCGCGGCGTCCATTTCGTTCTTGCCGTCGTGATTGAACACCGAGCCGCGACCCGCGTTGAAGTTCGGATCATCTTCGAGAATGGTGATCGACTTGCTCACCGCATCGAGACTCGTGCCGCCGTCCTTGAGCACGGCGTAGCCGCTTTTCAGCGCGAGTTCGAGTCCCGCGCGCGCGGCTTTTTCCTTGGCTGGCGTCATTTCCGCGCGCACCACGCCGGCGCCGCCGTGGATGACCAGCACGACCGGCGTATCGGCGATGGCGGATAACGAAGTCAGGCTCATAGCGATGGCACTCAGGCAGAGCAGCAGAGGATTTTTCATAGCAGCACCGAATCGATCAGGAGACCAAGTATAGCCACGCAGTCGCGGCCATAACATCGGTCATTGGTCAGGTGCGGTCATTACAGAAACGGGAGACGGC
>JAYVTP010000195.1:0-3274 GCA_043788685.1 Pseudolysobacter sp.
CAGCCCGATGCAGTTCGAGCAAAACTGGCTTGCCGCTCAATCCAAGCAAGCCAACTTATGATCTCGGGTATGGGATACGGAATTCAGGGGCAAGGTCAACCTTGCCCGTTATGAGACCTTCGACGCCGTGAAAACCCGGTTGCCAAGGTTCATCGAATGGTCCAGCATCAAGAACTGACTGCAGCGGTTGTTCAAATTTCAATCGACGCCGACACAATGAAGCACTATTTCAGTCCCACAGCCATCGAATACGGCGCTTGTTTTGCCACAGCACTGATGTTCGCGCCGCAGGCATTTGCGATCCAGACGTTCACGGTGAATAGCACGCTCGATCAAGTGGACGACGATATCAGCGACAGTGTGTGCCATACCGTCGCCAACACATGCACCTTGCGCGCCGCGGTGATGCAGCCCAACCGCGCGCCCACGGCTGGTGCCACCATCATCCTGCCGGCGGGCGTGTATACATTAACGCGGCCACCCGTCAATGACGACGGCGACGATAGCGGCGACCCTTAATATGACGACTCCTGTGAATGGCAGTGGGCTGATAAGCCTCGTCGGCGCGGGCGCATCGACAACGATCATCGACGCCAACCGGATCGATCGCATCCTGCATGTCGGCGTGTCGAGAGCAGCCAGCATCAGCGGCGTCACCCTCCGCCACGGCTACACTGGCGGCGATAGCGGCGACGGGATTTTCAACGAGGGCAGCTTGACCCTCGATGGCGTCGTAGTGACCGCCAACGAGGACGTTATCGGCGGCGGCATCACCAATTTCGGCAGCCTGATCGTTCACGCTACGGTCGTGAGCTTCAATGTCGCGGAGATTGGTGGTGGTCTCGACAACGACGGCGACCTGCAGATGAACGCGAGCACGATCGCGTTCATCATCGCGCACCAAGGGGGCGGTATTAAAAACCTGCGGACGATGACCCTCCTCAACAGCACCATTGCAGCCAACGAGGCGCGCGACGACGGCTGCGGCATCTGGGACGACAGTTTTACAACCGTAAATATCTATAACTCGACGAATGCCTATAACGACGCCGACCAGGATCGCAATGGCGTCGGGTTAGGCGGCGGCGTTTACACCAGCAATGTCGCCGACATGAATCTGCGCAACAGCTTGCTGGCTGGAAACACCATGGGAAACACCCCCATCTACGATGATTGCGACGGTGACGGCCACTTGGTTTCGTACGGACGCAATGTACTGGGCACGGATGCCAGCACGCTCAGCGGCTGCAACATCACCGTGTCCAACGGCAGCTATTGGGGCAACATCAACTCACTGAACTTTCTTGGCGGTCTCGCCAGCAATGGCGGACCCACCCGGACGATTGCCTTGCTCAACGGCAACAATGCGATTGACGCCGGTGATCCAGCGTTCGGTTTCGCGTGTCTCGACGGAAACTCCGCGCTGATCACCGCCGACCAACGCGGTTTTTCGCGACCTGCGGGCTATTTCTGCGATATCGGCGCCTTCGAGTACGACGCGGTCAATCCCATCGACGAAATCTTCAAGAACGGTTTCGAATGATATGGCCGCTCCATTCAACTTGGAGACGGCGATGCCCACCCGTCTTCAACCGCTGCTAGCGGTCGCAAATAGCGAGGCAAATCCAATGAAGCACTATTTCAGTCGCGCAGCCATCGCATATGGCGCTTGTTTCGCTACAACGCTGGTGTTTGCCCCGCACGTCCTTGCCATCCAGGCCATGCAGACGTTCACGGTGAACAGTACCGCGGACCAAGTGGATGACAACCCCGGCGACGGCGCGTGCCATACCGCCGCCGGCACCTGCACGCTGCGCACGGCAGTCATGGAGGCCAACCGGGCGACTGGCCTCGGCGCGACGATTGTGCTGCCGGCCGGAACTTATACGCGGACGCTACTGCCAGCGGGTAGCAACGGAGACGACAGTGGCGACCTTGATCTGACGCCACCGGCTAGCGGCGATCCGGAAATCGCGATCGTCGGCGCGGGCGCGGCGACGACGATCATCGACGCCAATTATATCGATGGTGTTTTTTATGTGGACCCATCAAGAACCGCCACGATCAGCGGCGTCACCATCCGCAACGGCCACTCAAGCATTGGCGGTGGAATTTACAATCAAAGCGGCTACTTGACCCTGGACCATGTCATTGTGACCGGAAATTACGCCGCACAACGCGGCGGCGGGATCTTCAACACGGGCACCCTGATCATGTGCGATTCAAGCCTCGTCTCGAACGTTGCCTCCTCGTCGGGCGGAGGCCTTTATAACTTCCGAGGCAGCGTGAACATGACCGGAGGCACGACCGCGTTCAACACCTCGCTCAACGGTGGCGGCCTCGCCAACGAAGCCCAACTCATCCTCGTCAACAGTACCGTCGCAGGCAACGCTGCGACCTACAACGGCGGCGGCATTTACGAGCAGGCCGGCTCTGCCAGCATCTACAACTCGACGATTGTCTATAACGACGCCGACAGCGATGCCAATTCCGTCGGATACGGTGGCGGCATCTATATCGCTAACGCGACCACGCTCAATATCCGCAATACCTTGCTAGTCGGCAACTACGTACGCGGCTACCCCGACTTTCACAGTGATTGTTGGGGCGATGGCACCCTCGTTCCCTACGGACTGAATTACACGACCACGCTAGGCGTCTGCAACGTCCCCAACGGCGCTTGGAGTGTACTCAACTCGCTCGCCTATCTCGGACCCCTGCAAAACAATGGCGGTCCAACCCAGACCGTGGCGCTGCTCAGCGGCAGCAATGCCATCGACACCGGCGACCCGACGTTCGGTTTCGAATGCCTCGACCAATACGCCAATCCGATCCTGACCGACCAACGTGGTTTTACGCGACCTGCGGGCTATTTCTGCGATATCGGCGCATTCGAGTACGGCGCGGTCAATCCCATCGACGAAATCTTCAAGAATGGGTTTGAATGACATGGTCGTACCGACATGAACGCAGCAAAGCGCCCTCATTCGGCGCTTTGCACCACTTTCTCGCGCTGGGAGAAGGGAAAACTGGCTGAGTGTCGCCGACGCAACAGTTCGCAAATTGCTTGGGAAATCTAATGAAGCGTTATTTCAGTCCTGCAGCTATCGCCTACGGCGCTTGTTTCGCCGCTGCGCTGATGTTTTCGCAGCAAGTTTTTGCCATCCAGACGTTTACGGTAAACACCACGCTCGATCAACCAGATACCGATCCAAACGACCATGTTTGCCAGACCAGCGCCGGAACCTGTTCGCTGCGCGCCGCGATCATGCAG
>JAYVTP010000196.1:0-2384 GCA_043788685.1 Pseudolysobacter sp.
CCGAGCAGCCAGAAACACACACCCGAGAATGCGCCCCAACCCACCAATTCGAGCGCATTTACGGCGCTGAAAGCCTGCAGATGCGGCGGCGTACTTACCCACCAATACAACAACAGCGCCGGCAAGCTGCAGACGGCGCCGGCCAGCGACAGGCACCACCAATCGAGCCGATGCAAACGTCGCAACAGCAACACGATCGGCAAACCCAACAACCACGCGCTCGGATAGCTCAGCAACAAACCGATCGGCAACGACCACGGCTCAGCGAAAAACAGCATCGCATAAAACGGCGCCAGCAACGGCGTGAACAGCAGCGCGAACAAGATCCGGCGCAAGCTCGGTGTCGAGGATTTTTGTACTTCGTGCATGATCCGGATTATCCGCGCGTATTGATCGTGAGAGTATCCCAGCGCATCAAGTCACAGTGATCCTTGGATATCCATCGCCAGCATGACGTCATCGTAATTCTTGCCGCCGACATTGAAAACACGCTCACCGATTTTCCGAAAACCCTGGCGGATATAAAACGCAATCGCATCGTGATTATTCGCATAGACGCCCAGCAACAAGCGCGGCGCGTGAAGCAACTGCGCCTGTGAAATGGCTTCCGCCATCAGCCGCTTGCCGACGCCGCTTCCATGAAAACGATGCAGCAGATAAATACGTTTGACCTCAAGATCATCGACATGCAAATCGGCAAGCGGCAGCGTGGATTGTGCCAGCACCAGATAACCGATCGGTGCGTTCCCGATCTCGGTTTCCGCGATCCAGATCGTTGTTGTGGAATCCTGCAACCACGCGTCACAAACGCGTGTTGCGTGCTGCGATTGGCAATGCGCAAGAATGCTCGTACCATCGAGAATGCCAGCAAACGTCTGCAGAAAAGTCGCCTGCCCGACCAGCGCAAGCACGCTCGCATCCGTCGGCTTGCAGCATCGAATGCTTATGTGATCGGCCATGTTTTTCTGCTGAGTCAGGCGCCGAAATGAAGCCGCTAGAAAATCCGCGCGCATGAAAGATGGTGCCCCCGAGCCGATTCGAACGGCTGACCTTCCCCTTAGGAGGGGGACGCTCTATCCATCTGAGCTACGGGGGCGCGGAATTTTTAGATTTTGCTTTTGATCTTTGTGGATGCTTTGTGCGCACATCGCGTGAGAGCGGAAGCGCGCCGCATTTTCGCACGAATCGGACGAACTGCCAGTACTTATCCCGGAAAAATTCGTCCGGATTTGCGGCAAAGCCAGCCGCATGCAGCCGCTCTGATATAATTCGTCGTCGCTTTTTTGTGAGCCGCAACGGCTTGCCACTATCTGTCTGGAGTTTCCATGTCTGCAAATATTCTCAAGGCGCTCGGTTTGACCGAGACCCATTCCGGCACGTATCTCGGCCACGGCGAGTGGTCCAAAACCACCGATGCGGGCGTGCTCGAATCGCATAATCCGGCCACCGGCGAACTGCTCGGCCGCGTTTATGCGAGCTCGGAAGCGGACTACGAAACCATCATCGCGCGCGCGCAGGAAGCGTTCGCGATCTGGCGCACCACACCCGCGCCGCGCCGTGGCGAAGCCGTGCGTTTATGCGGCGAGGCGCTGCGCAAACACAAGGATGCACTCGGCTCGCTGGTCACGCTGGAAATGGGCAAGATCAAGCCGGAAGGCGATGGCGAAGTGCAGGAAATGATCGATATCGCCGACTTCGCGGTCGGCCAGTCGCGCATGCTGTACGGCAACTCGATGCACTCCGAACGCCCCGGCCATCGCATGTACGAACAGTGGCATCCGCTCGGTCTGGTGGGCGTGGTCAGCGCGTTCAATTTCCCGGTCGCGGTGTGGGGGTGGAATGCGTTTCTCGCGGCGATCTGCGGCGATATCACAATCTGGAAACCGTCGCCGAAAACTCCGCTGACGGCAGTCGCCAGCATGAAGATCTGCAACGACGCTTTGAACGCTGCCGGCTTTCCGGATATTTTCTTCCTATTCAACGATGCGCGCACCGAGCTCGCGCAGAAGTTCACCGACGACAAGCGCATTCCGCTGATCAGCTTCACCGGTTCGACCACGGTCGGGCGCATCGTTGGCGAGCGCGTCGCCAATCGCATGGGCCGTTCTTTGCTCGAACTCGGCGGCAACAACGCGATCATCATCGATGCAACGGCTGATTTGAAACTCGCCATTCCGGCGGTCGTGTTCGGCGCGGTCGGTACGGCCGGGCAGCGCTGCACCAGCACGCGTCGCTTGATCGTGCATGAGTCGATCATCGATGAAGTGACGCAGACTCTGGTCAAGGCCTACAAGCAGATCGAAACGCGCATCGGCGATCCGCTGAAGTCCGAAACCTTGATGGGCCCGCTGATTGATCGCGATGCAGTGAGTCGCTACGAACAC
>JAYVTP010000197.1:0-9582 GCA_043788685.1 Pseudolysobacter sp.
CATGCAGCAATTGCGTGAACACAATGGCATCCTCGGCGGCGAAGCCTCGGGACATATTTTGTGTCTGACCAAATCCAGCACCGGCGATGGCTTGGTCAGTGCGTTGCAGATCCTCGAAGTGATGGTGCGTTCTGCAAAATCGCTCGCTGAATTGTGTCGTGGCCTGCAGCGGATTCCGCAAACCACCGTGAATATTCCGGTAGCCGGCGGCGCCGCATTACTCGCTGATGCAGAAGTGCAGCGGGTTTACGGCGCCGTGCAACACCAGCTCGTTGGTCGCGGTCGCGTGGTTTTGCGACCCTCCGGCACTGAGCCGCTGGTGCGCGTGACCGTGGAGGCGGAGGATGAAGCCGAGGTCGAACGGCTGGTCGAACAGCTGGTCGCCGCCGTAAAATCAGCCGCAGCCCGAAACGACGCCGCCGCCGAGTAGACAACCATGCAAAAACATGTGCCCACGTTGGATATCCGCCGTTACGAAACCGATCGTGATGGCTTTGTCGCCGAGCTCGGCGCGGCATATCGCGAATACGGATTTTGCGGCATCAACGGTCATGGCATCTCGCCCGCGCTGATCGACGATGCGTATCACGTGTTCCAGCAGTTCTTCGCATTGCCGGTTGAGGCCAAGCAGCGTTATCAAATCAAAGGCAGCGGTGGCGCGCGTGGCTACACCGCTGTGGGCGTGGAAACCGCGAAGGATAGCCAGTATCCCGACCTGAAAGAGTTCTGGCATATCGGGCGCGAAATCCCGCGTGACTCGAAATACGCCGAGGTGATGCCGCCGAATATCTGGCCGAGCGAAATCGCGGATTTCCAGCGCTACGGTTACGGATTGTTTGAAGCGCTCGATCAGCTCGGTTTGCGTGTGTTGCGCGCGCTCGCGCTGCACATCGATTTGCCGGAAAATTATTTCTACGACAAGACCAACAACGGCAATTCGATCCTGCGCCCAATTCATTATCCGCCAATCACGCAGCCGGATATTCCGAACGTGCGCGCGGGTGCACATGAGGACATCAACTTCATTACGCTGCTGGTTGGTGCGAGTGCGGCGGGTCTGGAAGTGTTTACGCGCGAAGGCGAGTGGTTGCCGATCACCACGACGGGGGATGCGATCGTGGTGAATATCGGCGACATGCTGCAGCGCCTGAGTAACCACGTTTATCCGTCGACCACGCATCGTGTGACCAATCCGCACGGACCAGACGCGCGCAAGCCGCGTTATTCGGTGCCATATTTCCTGCATCCGAATCCGGATTTTCTGATCGAAACCTTGCCGCAGTGCGTGACTGCGGAAAATCCGAATCAGTATCCCGAGCCGATTCTGTCGCACGATTATCTGATGCAGCGATTGCGCGAAATCAAGTTGATTTGAGCGGCCCGCGCGGGATACGCAGCAACGCTGCGTGCGCATTGGAGTTTTGTAAATGCTGCATTGGCATGCCGTTGTCGCCGGACCTTCGCGGGTTTTGAATCCACGTTCGTATTGGTCTGACGGGCTGTGTGCACTCGTGATCGCGGCACTCGTCACGGCTGTGTACTGGCCCGGTGTGCATGGGTTCTGGGGGCGCGACGATTTCGCTCAACTCGCGTTCTCTAGGCTCATCGGTTCGCCGTGGCCGTTATTTGTGCATGATCATTTCCCCGTGCCCGGCGCATTGTTCCGACCGCTGGGTTTTGCGTCGATGTGGTTGTGCCAAGCCTTGTTCGGCAGCGATTATGCCGTGCATGCCATTGCGGATCTTGCTTTGCATATCGGCGTGTGTTTGACGTTGCTCGCGCTGCTGCGGCACGTTGCAGTTCCGCCGATGATCGCGCTGCTGTGCAGCCTGTTGTTCGCGCTGCATCCTGCCGTGATCGGCACCGCGCTGTGGTGGTCGGCGCGTTTTGATTTGCTCGCGAGTTTGTTCATCCTGCTCGCGCTGCTTGCGGCGTTCGACTATCGCGAGCGCCAGCGTTGGTTCGGATTGCCGTGCGTACTTCTCGCCGCGCTGGCCGCGATGTTGTCCAAGGAAATCGGTTTTGCATTGATCGGAGCGCTGTCGCTGCTCTGGACACGCTGGATCTGGATCGAGCCAAGACAATACGCCAAGGCATGGCGAGCGCTGGCGTTGACGTGGCTGGTCACGCTTGTGTATCTGGCTTGGCGTTGGTGGGTGCTCGGCACGCTATCTAGCGGGTTGGCCGGGACGATGTCGATCCCCAGCGCGATTGCCCACGGGCTGCTCGACTGGCTGCAGCAAGCGCCGGGATATTGGACGTTCTGGACGAGGCTCGAATCAATACAGCACGTAATGCTTGCCGCCGCGTTGTTCTTGCTGCTGGCGAGTCTGATCGCTGCCTGCATATTTCGACATCGACGCCTGCCCTGGAAGCGTTACGCCGATCTCGCACTCTGCGGCCTGAGTCTGTTGCTGTTGCCAGCGTTGCTGCAGGCACCGGTTGCGGCGTTGAACGCGGCCCCACTGAGCGCGGATGTATCGGTGATCGAGGCGGCCATGCAATCGCGGCTGTATTACCTTGGCCTTGCCGGTGGCGTGTGCCTGCTCGCGGCAGTATTGACGACAATTTTATCTGTCACGACGCGCAAGATCGGTTGCGTGAGCTTGATCGCGTTGGCGCTGGCTGCGAGCGTATTCGCCTGGGTTGCGCACGATAATGCGCAAGCATTCGCGATACGTGCGGTCGAGATTTCGACCGTCGCGCGACAAGCGATCGCAGCGGTCGGCAAACTTGATCTGCCAAAAACTGACTGCCATGTTGTTTTTCTTGATGTTGATCCCGCGCCGGAATGGAGCATTTATGTATCGATGGATTCGATCGTCAAGGCACTCAGCCCGGATCTCGCTCGCGTGCAACACTGTTATTTCCATGCGAACTATGTGACCTATTTTTATTTGCTCGGTGCGCCCGGCGAGCCGACCGATGTCGCGCCGTATCGTGCAAAAATGATTGGCGAAAATGTCGTGCCATGGCGACGAATCGGTGACCTCACGATTGCGTATCTGTTACCCCCGCAGGACTCCGACGCGAGTGCCCTTGCCAAGGTGCAGTTCTTGCGCTATCGAAATGATGAATTCAAGGACGTCAGCGTAGAAGTTGTCACCGGTCGTCTGCCGGTGCGTCTGCAATGACGCTACGTGACATTGCCGAGCCGTCGCAAATGTCACGCGGCGTTACGGCTGATCTGTTCACTCTCCGACTACACGAAAATCCTTGCTGCGTTTGTTGATCAGTCGTAGCGCGAGGCGATCCGGCAGCAATTTGACCAAGCTCTTGATCGCGCGGTTGATGCGTCCGCTGACGTGAACTATCTTGCCGCGCTCCACCGCATCCAGCCCTTCGCGCACGACCGCCGCCGCGCTCATCCACATCCATTTCGGCATCTTTTTCATCTGCTCGCGGGTTCCGGTAATGTCGTGGAATTCCGAGTAGGTGAAACCGGGGCAGAGTGCGCAGACGTGGATATTGCGAGCCCGATTCTCCAGCGCAAGCGACTGCGAGAACTTGATCAGACACGCCTTCGATGCTGCGTAAAGCGTGTGTCCTGCCGGGGCCGGGATCAGGCCTGCGAGCGAAGCGATATTGACAATCCGGCCGTAACCGCCCTGCTGCATGCCCGGCAACAACAGATAACAAAGTTCCACCGGCGCGGTCATGAGTACCTGGATAAAATCGGCATGGGTCTGCCACGGCGATGCGGTCAATTTGCCAGGCACGCCGTAGCCCGCATTGTTGATGAGCACATCAATGGCGATGCCGCGGCGATGAATTTCCTCGACCAACGCATGTGCTGCGGCCGGATCGGCGAGATCGGCGGAAATGCATTCGATGGCGATGGCATGTTTCGTCTTGAGCTCATCGGCCAGTGCATTGAGTCGATCCAGGCGTCGCGCGCTCAATACGAGATTCACGCCTCGCGCCGCCAGTTCACGTGCGAATTCGCTACCGATCCCAGCCGATGCCCCAGTCACCAAGGCCCAGTGCGTGTTTTTTTGCGGTGTGTTCATGGTTGCGTTGCCTCAAGATCGAAACGCGAGCGTAGCGTCAAGCCCGTCTGCCTGCAAAGAAGTATGCGAGCCTGGCGACAGTCGTACAGCCGGCAATCTATTGCTTCGCTGAACTTTGAAAAAAGCTTGGTGCATTTGATTTGCTTGCCGCAAAACAAGCCGACAGCTATCCTGCGCGACCTTGATTGCACCTGAAACCATTCTGATGCGCAAAAAACTGGTCGCCGGAAACTGGAAAATGCACGGCTCGCGGACGCAGGCCGATGCGTTGGTGCAGGCGATCGCGGCCGCAGCAGGGTTGTCATGCGATGTCGCGGTATTTCCGCCGGCGCCGTATCTGTCCGAGCTGATCGCAATCACTGCTGGCGGCGGACTCGCGATCGGCGCACAGGATTGCAGCGAACATGCACAAGGCGCGTACACGGGTGAAATCGCGGCGAGCATGCTGGCCGATATCGGCTGTCGTTTTGTGCTGGTCGGGCATTCCGAGCGACGTCAATATCATGCCGAGAGCAATACCTGCGTGGCGGCAAAATTTGCCCAAGCCCAATCCGCTGGATTGATTCCGATTTTATGTGTCGGCGAAACCTTGCAGCAGCGCGAAGCAGGGCAGACCGAGCAGGTCATCGCAGCGCAAATGGATGCGGTAGTAGAGTCCAGCGGGATCAAGGCATTCGCCCAGGCGGTGATCGCTTATGAGCCGGTCTGGGCGATCGGAACCGGATTGACGGCGAGTCCTGCGCAGGCACAATCGGTACATGCTTTCATACGTGGCAAACTGCTGCGCGAGGATGCTACAATCTCTAACTCGGTGCGTATCCTGTACGGCGGTAGTGTCAAGCCGGCGAACGCGGTCGAGCTATTCGCCGAGCCGGATGTCGATGGTGGTCTGATCGGCGGCGCGGCTCTTGTCGCTACGGATTTTCTCGCGATCTGTGCTGCGGCACAGGCGCATGCAAATTAACTGAAATCATTCAAATGCTCTTAATCACTTTCAATGTCATTTACGTCCTGATCGCACTCGCGATGATCGTGCTGGTACTTTTGCAGCGCGGCTCCGGTGCTCAGGCAGGGTCCGGCTTCGGCTCGGGCGCTTCAGGTACCGTTTTCGGTGCGCGCGGAGCGGCAACGTTCCTCACTCGCAGCACGGCGGTACTCGCCGGTTTGTTTTTCGCGCTCAGTCTGGGCATGGGTATCTATCTCAGTCGTGGTACGAGTGTTTCGGCACCGGTCGACGATCTGGGTGTGATGAGTGGTACCGATGTACCGGCGCCCGCTGCAGTTACGCCACCAGTCACTGGTGATGTACCGAAAGCACCTGCGACCAATGCTGCTGCAACGCCCGCTCCCGCAGGCGACAAGCCTGCTGCGCCGCTTGCAGCTCCAGCCGCACCAGCCGCCAAAAAGGCTGATGCCAAGGATCACAAGCCGGACGAGTCGAAAAACAAACAAGGTTGAAAATTGCCCAGGTGGCGGAATTGGTAGACGCACTACCTTGAGGTGGTAGCGGCGTAAGCTGTGGGGGTTCGAGTCCCCCCTTGGGCACCAATCGAGGCGTTTCGTTGCGGGTAGTTCGCTCCCCGCAACGAAACTTTGAGAGCACCAGATAAAATCTACTGCGCTTGGCATTTTGCATTCCGGCGGTGCTCGGAATCCTCATGTACTTGTGTACACTCCGGTTCCTACGCTCCGGCGAAATGCAAACTGCCTTCGCTCGCGACGATTTTATTTGATGCTCTAAGCACTCGCTTAACGCGGAGATTCTTCACTCGTGCTTGCTGAATATTTACCGATCCTGCTGTTCCTGATCGTCGCTGGCGGCATCGGTATCGCCCTGCTTGTGATCGGTTATCTGCTTGGCCCGAAAAAACCGGCGGCCGACAAACTCTCTCCCTACGAATGCGGCTTCGAGGCCTTCGAAGATGCGCGCATGAAATTCGACGTGCGTTATTACCTGATCGCGATCCTGTTCATCGTGTTCGATCTGGAAATCGCTTTCATGATGCCGTGGGCCGTGGTGTTCCGCGATCTCGGTATCGTCGGCTTGGTCGAAATGGGTACGTTCCTCGGTCTACTGCTGATTGGCTTCGTTTATTGCTGGAAAAAAGGTGCGCTCGAATGGGAATGAAACAATCCATCAGCGCGGTGATGCACAACCCCGAGCCGATCGGTGTTGTCGACGACATCCTGCGTCCGGGCGAAGGCAATCCGCTGCTTGAGCGCGGTTTCGCCACCGCCAGTCTTGATTCGCTGATCAACTGGGCGCGTACCGGCTCGATGTGGCCGATGACGTTTGGTTTGGCCTGCTGTGCTGTGGAAATGATGCACGCGGGTGCGGCGCGTCTCGATCTGGATCGTTACGGCGTGGTGTTTCGGCCAAGCCCGCGCCAGTCCGACGTGATGATAGTCGCCGGTACTTTGGTCAATAAAATGGCGCCGGCCTTGCGCAAGGTTTACGACCAGATGCCCGATCCGAAATGGGTGATCTCGATGGGTTCGTGCGCCAATGGCGGCGGTTATTATCATTATTCCTACGCGGTGGTGCGCGGCTGCGATCGCATCGTGCCGGTGGATATCTACGTGCCGGGCTGCCCGCCGACGGCCGAAGCGTTGATCTACGGCATCCTGCAGTTGCAGAAAAAAATCCGTCGTACCAACACGATTGCACGCTAGGAATCCGCATGAGCGATAGCAGTCCAAATGTTGCCGCAACCGATGCTGTCGCGCCGACCGCCAAGCCGACCTGGGCGCAACAACTCGCGGTGCAACTCGGTGCAAAAGTGGTTTCGGTCAGCGATAATGGCGGTGCTGTCACCGCCGTTGTGTTGCCGGAAAACTGGCTCGCTGTTGCGCAGCAGTTGCGCGACGATGCGGCATTTCGTTTTGAACAATTGATCGATGTCTGCGGTGTCGATTATCTGAGCTACGGCCAGACCGAGTGGGATACCACCAAGGTTTCCGCCGAAGGTTTTTCGCGCGGCGTCGAAGGCGAAGGCCCGGGCCGTTTCCAGTGGAGCGATCGACCGCATCCGGTGCAAGGCAACAAGCGTTTTGCCGTCGTCATTCATCTGCTCTCGATCACCCACAATCGACGTTTGCGGCTGCGCTGTTTTGCCGCGGACGATGCATTGCCGGTGGTGCCGTCGTTGACCGGCATCTGGCCGATCGCGAACTGGTTCGAGCGCGAGGCGTTCGACCTGTTTGGCATCATCTTCGAAGGTCACCCGGACTTGCGCCGCATCCTCACCGACTATGGTTTTGTCGGCCATCCGTTCCGCAAGGATTTCCCGCTCACCGGCAATGTCGAGGTGCGTTTCGATGCCGAGAAAGGCCGCGTGATTTACGAACCGGTTTCGATCGAACCGCGTGTCGGTGTGCCACGCACGATCCGCCACGACTCGCGTTACGAGCAGGGCCGCGTCGAACAGACTGCAGCCGATGCGGCAAAAGCTGCGACGGCGGCGGGGAAATAATCATGCAGGAAATTCGCAACTACACGATCAACTTCGGTCCGCAGCATCCGGCCGCGCACGGCGTTTTGCGCCTCGTGCTCGAACTTGATGGTGAGACCGTGATGCGCGCCGATCCACATATCGGATTGCTGCATCGTGGCACCGAAAAACTCGCTGAATCGAAGCCGTACAACCAGTCGATCGGCTACATGGATCGCCTTGATTACGTCTCGATGATGTGCAATGAACACGCTTACGTCGGCGCGATCGAAAAGCTGCTCGGTATTCGTGCGCCGATTCGCGCGCAATACATCCGCACCATGTTCGACGAGATCACGCGCATCCTCAATCACCTGATGTGGATCGGTTCGAACGCGCTCGACCTCGGTGCGATGGCGGTGTTTTTGTACGCGTTTCGCGAGCGCGAAGAACTCATGGATTGCTACGAGGCAGTCTCGGGCGCGCGAATGCACGCGACCTATTATCGTCCGGGCGGCGTGTACCGCGATCTGCCAGCGCAGATGCCGCAGTACAAGGAATCGCGCTGGCACAAGGGCGCCGATCTGAAGCGCCTGAACGGCTGGCGCGGAGGCTCGATGCTCGATTATCTCGAATCGTTCACCAACGATTTTCCGCAGCGCGTCGACGAATACGAAACCCTGCTGACCGACAACCGCATATGGAAACAGCGCACCGTCGGTATCGGTGTGGTGTCGCCCGAAAAAGCGCTGGCCTGGGGCATGAGCGGGCCGATGTTGCGCGGTTCCGGCATCGAGTGGGATCTGCGCAAGAAACAACCGTACGCGGCGTATGCCGATATGGATTTCGATATTCCGGTCGGCGTGCAAGGCGATTGCTACGATCGTTATCTCGTGCGCGTGGAAGAAATGCGCCAGTCGAATCGCATCATCAAGCAATGCGTGCAGTGGCTGAAAGCCAACCCAGGCGAAGTGATGCTGCGCAACTTCAAGGTGTCGCCGCCGCGTCGTGAAGAAATGAAAGACGACATGGAAGCGCTGATCCACCATTTCAAACTTTTCACCGAAGGTTATTGCGTGCCCGAAGGCGAAATCTACAACGCAGTCGAGGCGCCGAAAGGCGAGTTCGGCGCGTACATCATTTCGGATGGCGCGAACAAGCCGTTCCGTTGCAAATTGCGCGCGCCGGGATTCGCCCATCTTTCCGCGATGGATGAACTCGTGCGCGGTCACATGCTGCCCGACGTGGTCGCCATGATCGGCACCTTCGACGTGGTGTTCGGAGAAATCGACCGATGAAAGCCACTGGTAATTTTGCCGCCGTCAAGGATATCGATCCGGCCGTCGTGCTCAGCGCGGAAACGCGCGCGCATATCGATCACTGGGTCGCCAAGTTTCCGCCGGATCGCAAGCGTTCGGCAGTGATCCAAGGTTTGTTCTCGGCGCAGGAACAGAATCACGGCTGGCTCAGCGACGAGCTGATCGCGGGTGTCGCGAAATATCTTGAACTGCCGCCGGTTTGGGCCTACGAAGTTGCCTCGTTTTATTCGATGCTCGAAACCAAGCCGGTCGGACGCAACTACATCGCGGTCTGCACCAACATTTCGTGCTGGCTCAACGGCGGCGAAAACATCCTGCGCCATTGCGAGAAAAAACTCGGCATCAAGGTCGGCGAAAGCACGGCCGATGGGCGCGTTTATCTCAAGCAGGAAGAAGAATGTCTGGCCGCGTGTTCGGCAGCGCCGATGATGGTTGTCAACGGTCATTATCACGAAAATCTGACGCTGGAATCGGTCGATCAGATCATTGATGAATTGAAATAGCCAAATTGAAAAGTGCGGCCATGGATGGCCGCTTGTGATTTTCTCAACCAGGGATGATTGCAAAAAATACTTGAATAAAGTGCGGCCAGGGTTGGCCATTTCTTGACTCTCGCGATCACGGAAGATCGCAAAAACAAATTGAAAAGTGCGGCCAGGGATGGCCGCTTTCTGATTCTCGCGATCACGGATGATTGCAAAAACCAAGGTTAGTTATGGCAGTCGGTCCCGCACCACAAGATCATCAGGTCGTCCTCACCACCTTGCATTACGACAAGCCGTGGTCGATGGAGTCGTATCTCAAGACCGGCGGTTACGAAGC
>JAYVTP010000198.1:0-2891 GCA_043788685.1 Pseudolysobacter sp.
GGTCAGCAGGGCGCCATGATTACCGCCGCCGGACAT
The DNA here is from genome assembly GCA_043788685.1 of Pseudolysobacter sp. Taxonomy (GTDB): domain Bacteria; phylum Pseudomonadota; class Gammaproteobacteria; order Xanthomonadales; family Rhodanobacteraceae; genus Pseudolysobacter. The sequence goes on from JAYVTP010000198.1 coordinate 37, forward strand.
CAGGCCTGAGTGCAAGTCGAAACCGCCAAGCTGGACGAAATAGATCTGGCGCGATGCATAGCCTTGCGCCTTGGACAGCTTGATCATGGTCGCTACGGTTTTCAGCTGCGACGCCAATGAATTGTTGGCGGGGAAGGCAGTCGCTGGCACGTAAGTGTTCGAGTTCGGCGGCAGGTTCGGCCCGATCTTTGTGTACAGACCGCGGGCGCGCTGCAATACCGCGTTGTATTCGCCAGAGAAGTCGTTAACGTAGGTTTCGCCAAGCAATGCATTCAGCGCGGCATCGCGGGCACCGCTGTTGCTGGCGCCACCGGTGCAGGTGGGGTTGCATACGCCGTTGAGCGAGTTGAGTCCGTTCGAAGACATCTGGTAGGGAACCGAACTCGCGCCCACTTCAAATCGATTCGCGCCAGCGAGCGAAATCGCCAGTGCGAGCTTCGGTGCGGCGGACAGGTTGGCGCCCTGCAGCTGGAGGTTTTCTGCACACAAGCCGCCCCAGCCAGTAGCGATGCCGGAATTGGTATTGCCTTGGTGCCACTGATTAGTCTGATCGGAATGCGAGAAGAGTTGCGGTGGCCGGCTCGATGGCGTGCTGTTGTAGGTCGACATCTGAATCGGCGTGGTCAAGGTGCCAACGTTGACCGCAAACGCGAGGTGGCCGGCGTTGAACAGCGATGCCAGCTCGGGCATGCTCGGATGCATGAAATACTGATTAGTGGTCGAACTTACGTCGTTGCCATCGACAACCTTCTGCGCACTGATCTGCGTCGGCGTACTCGGCAAGGCAAGCCCCAGGCCGCCTGAGTTGGCTGCTGGATCATACGTGCCGCTGCGCGATGTGGTGTAGGTGTTGAAACGCGTGCTGTCGAATGGCACCAGCATGTTCCAGGCATCGTTGCCTCCACTGAGATACACGCACACCAGCGCCTTGTAGCCGGAGAGTGCGCTCGTACTCGCCAGCGCGGTATTCATCATGCGCAGTTGCGGCATGAGAGCTGCTGCGCCACCACTGGCGGCAAGCAGGCTCAGCTTGTTGAGAAAATCGCGGCGGGAATTTCGGGTATGGCTCATGGTCGATTCCTCAGCGCTGCGCGGCGTATTCGGGCGATAGCATGGTCACGTAAATCAGCGACCAGGCTTTCTCGTTGTCGGTTGCACCGTTCAATCCAAACTGGATCATGTTGGTCAACGCCGCTTGCATCGTGCTCGACATGTTGCCGTAAAGCATGTTGGCATTGATCGTGGCCACCATCAGCGCTGGCGTGGCGACGTTCACGGTCAGCGACGACAGATCAATCAACGGTAGATTGGTCGGCGGACTAGCCATATGCAGATATGCATTGGCAGTAAAATTGTAGAAGCTGTTGATCGTCGAATACGAGGTAGACTCGTTCAGAATCTGCAACTCCGGCGAGTTCAGATCGTTGTCGGCAAAGACACCGGGCTGTTGATAATCCGGGCTGTAGAAGTTGAATACCGTGGGCGATTCCAGCGGCCCTTGGCCAAACGCGGTAAGGAAGCCGGTGTTGCCGGTCATGCTGACTTCGCCGTAGACATCCGCAGCGGGCGCCACCGCATTGAATGCGCGCCACATCGCAGTGAGGCGCAGCAGCGGCTCGCGCAACTTGCCGTAGCTGTCGCTCTCGCTCGCGACGCCGGCGGCGGGTGGATTGCGCGCGTCGGTGTCGGTGAGGATAGCCTTGAGCACATCACCCAGATCGCCGGTGCTGTTGTCGAATACCGTCGCAACGCGCTGAATATAAGCCGGCGAGGGATTGCTCGTGACAAAACGCTGGATCAGCTGGTTCGAGATGAAGGGTGCCACATTCTGATGTGCCGCGATGATGTCCAGTTCGTTGCTCAGATCCTGGGTACAGGTCTGCGATGGCGGAATCGTCGCCCCGCCGAGTACCGTTTTCGGCGTGCCGAGCGAGCCATCGTCGCCGGTGATGTCATGCCGCATATTGCCGTTGGAGTAGGGAAACAGCTCGGTACCCCAGCATGCCATCGGGTTGTATTGGCCAGCAAACGTCAGGCCGCCGCCATAGAAATTGGCGCCGGTATAGTTCACCCCGGTGCCGATTGGTGCGTCGCTGTAGGTGAGGCCGGTGAACACCTTGGCAGTATGCGTGATCACTGTCTGATCATATGTAGGAACGGTCAGACCACCGACCAGCAGCGGCGAATGATCCATGTTGAGCTGGATCAGCCCGACCGAAAAAAGCTGCATCACCTCGCGCGCATAATTCTCGTCCGGGCTGGTGGTAGCACTTGGCTTGAGGTTGCGAAAGGTGTTGAGGTATTTACCCATGGTCGGGTTGTAGGTGACATCCTTGAGCAGAGTACGATAGATGCCGAACCCATCTCGCGCGAGCAAATCACCGTATGCTGTCATCGGAACGACATCGCCATTGATCATGCTGCTTTGATCAGAAACGACAAAAAGTTGACTCAAAGCGTAAGCCATACGCTGGCGCAACTGATCGGGAGCATAAGCTGCCTGCCAGAACCAGCGATTCAGGCGCTGCGTCTGGCCGGTATTCTGGGCGCCAGCGATGCGCGCATTTATCACCGCCTCAACCGCAGGTTCGGCCAAGGTCGCGCGCATGCCGAGTTGCTCGTCGATCCACTCGTTGTAACCGACCGCCATCAGCCGCGTGATATCGGTCTGGTTCGGGCCGAACGTTGCCTGGGTCAGGAAGCGCGAGGCTTCGGCCTTGCTCGCCGGTGCATCGGCTGGAATATCAAAGCTGTTGGCGTAAATGTGATCGTGCACGCTCGCGTGCGCTGTCGGCACAGCGAGCACGATCAGCAACAGCGCGGGAATGATCTTGCTCAAAGTATTCAAGGTATGG
>JAYVTP010000199.1:0-5528 GCA_043788685.1 Pseudolysobacter sp.
GGCAAACGCAGCGGAGCCGGCGCCACGCTCACCGGGTCATGCCGCTTTCGGCCACGGCGTGAGGATCTCGAAGCCGTCTTCGGTGACGAGGATGGTGTGCTCCCACTGCGCCGAGAGCGAATGATCCTTGGTCACCACAGTCCAGCCATCCGGCAACAAGCGCGTGTGGCGCGTGCCGGCGTTGACCATCGGCTCGATCGTGAAAGTCATGCCGGGTTTCAGCGTGAGGCCGGTGCGCGGCTGGCCGTAATGCAGCACCTGCGGATCCTCGTGATAAATCTGGCCGATGCCATGGCCGCAATATTCGCGCACCACCGAAAAACGTTCGGCTTCGACAAACCGCTGGATGGCATGGCCGATATCGCCGAGCGTGGCGCCGGGCATCACCTGCTCGATACCGCGCATCATCGACTGAAACGTGACATCGACCAGACGCTTCGCCAGCACCGACGGTTCGCCGGCAAAAAACATGCGGCTGGTATCGCCGTGGAATCCATCCTTGATCACGGTCACGTCGATATTCACGATATCGCCATCCTTGAGCACCTTGGCCGGGTTCGGGATGCCGTGGCAGATCACGTTGTTGACCGAGGTGCACAGCGTTTTCGGAAACCCCTTGTAGCCGACGTTGGCCGGAATGGCTTTCTGCACGTTGACGATGTGATCGTGGCAGATGCGATCGAGCTCTTCGGTGGTGATGCCGGGCTTGACGTACGGGCGCACGACCTCAAGCACTTCGGCGGCGAGTTTGCCAGCGACGCGCATCTTTTCGATCTGCTCGGGAGTTTTGATGGTGACGGGCATGAAATCTCCGGATTGAGCGCGCATTCGCCGCGCTACTTGTCTGGCGCGGGCCGCGCAGGTTAGAATTGTACGGATTTATACGCCTGCTATGTAAGGCCGCAGTCGTGTAAACAAAAGTATCGGCAACGCATTATGCGGAACCCGCTACGACGCGCATTTGCGCAAATCCGCACACGTATCGTCACCGTGCACCGGGGTGCCGCGCTACTTTAACAGAGCAGCGCGGTCGGACACAGCGGATACGTGGAGGCTCAACCCCGGACGTCACCCGCCCCAATAACCGGCGGCCGTCCATATGCTTGGAGTTTTACCATGCCACAGACCACCATGCGCCAGATGCTTGAAGCCGGCGTCCATTTCGGCCATCAAACGCGCTACTGGAATCCGCGCATGGCGCCGTATATCTTCGGCGCCCGCGGCAAGATCCACATCATCAATCTCGAAAAAACCCTGCCGCTGTTCAACGACGCGATGAATTTTCTGTCGGGCATGGCGCAGAAGCGCGGCAACATCCTGTTCGTCGGCACCAAGCGTTCGGCGCGCGACACCATCAAGGAAGAAGCCGCACGTTGCGGCATGCCGTACGTATCGCACCGCTGGCTCGGCGGCATGCTGACCAACTTCCGCACGGTCAAGCAGTCGATCGCCCGCCTGAAAGAACTCGAGGCCATGAGCAGCGACGGCAGCCTGCAGAAGCGCGTCAAGCATGAAATCCTGACGCTTTCGCGCGAGCAGGAAAAACTCGACAAGTCGCTCGGCGGCATCAAGAACATGAACGGCTTGCCGGATGCGTTGTTCGTGATCGATATCGGACACGAGAACATCGCCATCCTCGAAGCGCAGAAGCTCGGCATTCCGATCATCGCCGTGGTCGATACCAACTACGATCCGAAGGGCATCGATTATGCGATTCCGGGCAACGACGACGCCATCCGCGCCGTGCAGTTGTACGCGCGTGCTGCGGCTGATGCCGTGCTGGAAGGCAAGGCTGCTGCACCGATCATAGTCAGCTCGGCCAAAGACGAGTTCGTCGAAACCGATGCCGAAGGCAATCCGGTGCGCAAGCAGGCCGATGATCGCAACAAGCGTCCGGCGCCGAACAACAAGCGTCCGCCGGCTGGCAAGAAGCCAGCTCCGCGCCACCCGGCGTCGGCTGCTGGCAAGCGTCCTGAGCGTAACGATGCGCCACGCGCCGAAGCTGCGGCACCGGCACCGGCTGAAGCTGCGGCACCTGCTGCTGCCGCGCCTGCCAGCGATGCGTCGGCGGCCGAGTAAATCGGTTGCCTGAGCCGCAGCGGAGTCGATCCGCTGCGGCTTTTGAATCGGGCGATTTTTCAAGATCGCCCGACTTTGAAACAGCCAAGTTATAAAACGGACTGCGTGGCAGCAATATAGCTGCCGTCAACATGCTGCAAACTATTTCACGCGTCGCCGCAATGGCGCGCTCAACACTTCACGATAGAGGTTCCCATGGAAATCAATGCAAGCATGGTCAAGGAGCTGCGCGAGCGTTCCGGCGCCGGCATGATGGAATGCAAGAAAGCGCTCACCGAAAATGCCGGCAATGTCGACACGTCGATCGAGTGGCTGCGCAAGCAAGGCCTGGCCAAGGCCGACAAGAAAGCCGGTCGTATCGCCGCCGAAGGGCGCGTTGCGCTCGCGCAAGACGGCAGTAAAGCGGTGCTGGTCGAGATCAATTCCGAGACCGACTTCGTCGCCAAGGATGAAAATTTCCTTGCGTTCACCGCGATGGTCGCCAAGCAGGCTTTGATGTCTGGTGCTGCCGATGTGGAGGCGCTGAAGAGTGCCGATGCCGGCACCGGCGTGACCGTCGAAGTGGCGCGCCAGACGCTGGTCGCCAAGGTCGGCGAGAACCTACAGATCCGTCGCATGGTGCGCGTCGATAGCAGCAACACCGTCGGTGCGTATGTGCACGGTGGCCGTATCGGCGTGCTGATCGAACTCAAGGGCGGCAGCGCCGAACTCGCGCGCGGTATCGCGATGCATGTCGCGGCGATGAATCCGCCGTACATTTCACCGGAGCATGTGCCGGCTGATATGGTTGCCAAGGAAAAGGAAATCGCGCTGGAGCAGATCAAGGACTCGGGCAAGCCTGCCGACATCCTCGAAAAGATGATCCAAGGCAAATTGCGCAAGACGCTTGCGGAAATCAGCCTGACCGGTCAGCAGTATGTGATCGACAGCAGCATCACCGTCGAAGCCGCCTTGAAGAAGGAAGGCGCCGAGGTGTTGGCGATGCATCGCCTAGCCGTTGGTGAAGGCATCGAGAAGCCGCAGGGCGACGATTTTGCTACCGAAGTGATGAAACAGGCAGGTCTGGCGTAAAATCATTTGAGTGCCGGATGGTAGTTCCGGCGCTCCGCTAATTTGTTGAACGAGGAAATCCGCTTCGATCAAATACTCCAGCACAATCTGCGCGTGATCGATCTCCAACCGGGCTCGGGATCGAACACGCGAGTACAGCTAGCAGCCGTTCATGGTGAGCCCCGCCATGAACGGCTTTTTCTTGCCTGAAACATCGAGGATCTGTCATGCCCGCCGATATCAAATTCAAACGCATCCTCCTCAAACTCAGCGGTGAAGCCTTGCTCGGCGAGGCCGATTATGGCGTCGACCCGAAAGTGCTGAATCGCCTCGCGCGCGAAATCATCGAGGTGCAGCGCGCCGGCGTGCAGGTGGGTGTAGTCATCGGCGGCGGCAATATTTTCCGCGGCGAAGGCCTCGCCGCATCCGGCATGGATCGCGTTACCGGCGATCACATGGGCATGCTCGCCACCGTGATGAATGCGCTGGCGATGCAGGACGCGCTGGAAAAACTCGGCTCCTCGGTGCGCGTGATGAGCGCGATCAAGATCAATCAGGTGTGCGAGGATTACATCCGCCGCCGCGCCGTGCGCCATCTCGAAAAAGGCCGCATCGCGATCTTCGCCGCCGGCACCGGCAATCCGTTTTTCACCACTGATTCCGCCGCAGCCTTGCGCGCGATCGAAGTCGGCGCGGGCCTGTTGCTGAAAGCCACCAAGGTCGATGGCGTCTACAGCGCCGATCCGAAAAAAGACCAGAACGCCACGCGTTACGAACGGCTTTCCTACGAAGAAGTGATCCAGCGCAATCTGCAAGTGATGGATACCAGCGCGATCGCGTTGTGTCGCGATCACCGCATGCCGCTGCGCATCTACGACATGGCGCGCGGCGGCGATCTGATGCGCATCATGCGCGGCGAGCAGGTGGGCACGCTGGTCGACGGCGAACGCTGAGAACCGGTTCTGAGTTCTTTCGCGGCAACGCAGCACTCAAACGATAGCGCGCCGCTGTTATACTTCGCGATCTTTCCAGCCAAGCTGCAAGCGGAGCTTTTCCATGCTGAATGAAATCAAGACCGACGCCCAGACCCGCATGAGCAAAAGTGTGGAATCGTTGCGCCACGATCTCACGCGCGTACGCACCGGGCGTGCCAGCACCGCGCTGGTCGAACATCTCAAGGTCAACTACTACGGTTCCGATGTGCCGCTGAGTCAGGTCGCCAACGTCGCGGTGGCCGATGCGCGCTCGCTGACGATCACGCCGTGGGAGCGCAACATGATTCAAGCTGTGGAGAAGGCCATCATCGCCTCCGATCTCGGCCTGAATCCGACCACTGCAGGCACCGTGATTCGCCTGAATCTTCCCGCGTTGACCGAAGAGCGTCGCCGCGAATTGTCCAAGCACGTTTCGCACGAAGGCGAGAACGCCAAGGTCGCGATCCGCAACGTACGTCGTGATGCCTTGCATCAAGTCAAGGAATTGCTCAAGGACAAGAAGATCACCGAAGACGAAGAACGTAGCGCCGGAGACGATGTGCAAAAGTTGACCGACCAGTTCGTCAAGAATGTCGACGTGGTAGTCAAGGCCAAGGAAGACGAGTTGATGGCGCTCTGAGGCCGATATTCCGGGCCTCGGGAATTTCATCGCGATGACTACGAACAGCGTCGTCGGCGCGCAGCCGCGCCATATCGCCATCGTCATGGATGGCAACGGGCGTTGGGCGCAGCAGCGCCATCGACCGCGCACGTTCGGCCATCGTGCCGGCGTCAAGGCGGTGCGCGCGGCGGTCGAGTTTTGCCGTCGGCGTGGCATCGAGGCGCTGACCTTGTTCGCGTTCTCCAGTGAAAACTGGCAACGCCCGCAAATAGAAGTCAGCGCGCTGATGGATTTGTTCCTGCGCGCGCTCGAACGCGAAGTGGATGACTTGCACAAGAACGGTGTGCGGCTGCAGTTTGTCGGCGCCTTGCAAGCGTTTCCCGAAACGTTACGCCAGCGCATGCAAGCCGCGACTAGCCGAACCGCTGCGAATACGTCATTGACCGTATCAGTGGCCGTCAACTATGGCGGGCGTTGGGATATCGCGCAGGCGACGCGGGCGATTGCGCTGGCCGCAATTCGTGGCGAAATCCAGGCCGAGTCGATCACCCCGGAAACCCTCGCGCCGTATCTTTGCCTGAGCGACCTGCCCGCTCCCGACCTGTTTATCCGCACCGGCGGCGAACGTCGCATCAGCAATTTCCTGCTGTGGCAACTGGCGTATTGCGAGCTGTATTTCATCGATACCTTGTGGCCGGACGTGGACGCGGCGTGCCTTGATGACGCGTTGCTAGATTTCGCCCAGCGCGAGCGTCGTTATGGCAAAACCAGCGCCCAGGTAGCACGCGCATCATGAGCAATCC
>JAYVTP010000200.1:0-3178 GCA_043788685.1 Pseudolysobacter sp.
CAGCCCGATGCAGTTCGAGCAAAACTGGCTTGCCGCTCAATCCAAGCAAGCCAACTTATGATCTCGGGTATGGGATACGGAATTCAGGGGCAAGGTCACCTCGACGCGTGCGTGCGAAAGCTCGGCGTTCTTCTTTTGCTCTTCGCGAAGTCGCTCGGCAGCCTTCCACTGCTTACCTCCCGCTGCTCCCAACGCAATAGATAACGCAACGACTACCGCCACAAAAACTCCGACCGCGAGAAGAATTGTTTCAGGAATTGTCATGACATTATTGGCGCCTAACGCTGCGTTAAGCGGCTGCGCCGCGATAAAACAACAGGAAACAGGCAACGCGCCCTGCGCAGTCCGCTTGAACGCCTAGTTAGACAGCACACGCCGGATAGCAGTGCGTCTTACTTGCAGGGCGTCTGTTGAGGCCGATCAGCCGAATATGATGGGGGAGCCCATTCGGTTGTGCTGGCGAATGAAAGAGTACGCCTCATCTCTCTTGGATTCGTTGCCGCCGAACGAAATTTTGGACGCACCAAATGTGCCGTTGACCTCAAGATAGTGCGTGCGGCTTACATTACCATTCTTAGACACATGGGTCTTCCTGCTAGTTGATATCGAACGGATCTCGTCCATTCGAATAGAAAACCGACGGAAGTATTGGAACAAGAACCGAGGATTGATAACGTCGGCCAAACCGTTGAGTGCGACCCCGCCGCCTGGATAGGACATTTCGCCATCACGAAGGTCGAAGGCAATTCCATCCTTGATGGCAAAGAACCTCACGAGAGCCAGGGCGGAGAGCGTGGTCAAGGCGACCGTAATCAAGGCTGCGTCGGTTGGCGACTTGCTGGCAGAGAACGCATAGACGGAGCCAATTGGGCCGGCAGCCACAACTAGAAGCGAGCCGAGAATTCCAGCAACATTTCTTACTTGGTACAGCTGATCTGCGGGTGATGCGCTGCGGTTCGAGACGTCAGACATTTTCTTCCCCTGTTTTTTGAGTTTGCGGCGTTGACGATCTAGTCGATTTCGCGCCTGGATCACAAGAACGAACGAGTTGGCCGGCTGCGGACATGCACGGAGTGCTGACTAACTAGAATTAGGAATGCGGTGAGTCTTACGGTCGCGAGGTCTAAAGTCAACTACGGTAGCGTGACTCATGTTGAACAACTATATTCGCGCTTGCTTTTCGGGCAAGGCAGATCAGGCTTGCTGATTTAGATCTCCTAATATTTTGCAGATGGTCTATCGGTAAAAACACTCGCGCCGCGACCATCGGCTTTACCTGCGCACGCATCCGACAAATAAAACAGAGCTGTGACGACAGGCGGCTCCCCATCAAGCGCAACTATTTACTATCGATTTCGGCGAACTCACGTTTGCGCATCGCGGCCATTTTAAGGGGATCGAGGGTCGCGTTTTGTACTGCAACATTTATCGGTAATCGATGTAGTCAAAAATCATAGGGGCTTGCTCGATTGATTTGCAGCAATGTATACAAAGCAACATTTCTGCAAAGCCTGGCCTTGCGCCGGGCTTTGCATTGGCGGCATTCCTCTTTGCGGCTGACATGTGCGATCACTGAGTTGGACTGCTAGCCTAAAAATTCCCGTGCCGATAACGCCAACCAAAGCGGCTTATCGCGCGCTTATTTAATCTCGCAAAAACAATACGCGAACACGCCAGGCTTGTTGTTTTGCAGCGAGCTCAGCAGGCGCAACTGCTGACGGATTTCCTGATTCGCCAATAAGACTGCCGGCAATCCGAGATCGAGGTGCACGCCGAACTTCAGCTGCGCGTCGCTGCTCAAGCTCAACGCAAAACGCTCCCAGGTCGACGGCTCTTTTTCGATATACGTGACGCGATAATCGTCACCGAGGTTGGCGCGTCTTGCCGCCGCCGCCGTCGCCTCGCGCAAGCCGCCGAGCTGGTCGACCAGTCCGCGTTCTTTCGCTTGCGTACCGCTCCACACGCGGCCGCGCGCGATTAAATCGATCTGCGCCGGCGTCTTGCCGCGCGCCGCGGCCACCTTGCCGATGAAGTTCTGATAGCCCTTATCGATCACGCTCTGAATCAGCGCACCGACTTTCGGATCGAGCGGCAGACGCACATCGAACGCGCCAGCCAGCGATGTGGTGCCGACGCCGTCGGCGTGGATGCCGATTTTCGCGAGCGTGTTCGGAATATTCATGAACAAACCGAAGATGCCGATCGAGCCGGTGATGGTGTTCGGCTCGGCCCAGATCTCGTCGGCGTTCATCGAAATCCAGTAACCTCCAGACGCCGCAACATCGCCCATCGAAACCACGATCGGCTTGCCGGCTTTTCGCGTGAGCTCGACTTCGCGGCGAATGAGCTCGGACGCAAATACTTCGCCGCCGGGCGAGTTCACGCGCAGCACGATCGCTTTCAGATTCTCGTCTTCGCGTGCCTCGCGCAACAAGCGTGCGGTGGATTCGCCGCCGATGCCACCGGCCGATTGCTCCGCGCCACTGATCTCGCCTTCGGCCACGACCACGCCGATTTCGGCGCGCATGTCGCCGAGATTGTCGTGCGCGATCTGGCTCAGATAATCGCGCAGGTTGATCTGGCGGAAGGTGTGTTCGGCCTCGTCTTTCACGCCTTTGGTTATCAGCATGTCGCGCGCCTGATCACGCGTTGCGAGCTGATCGACCAGCTTCTGTTTCAGCGCGACTTCGGAGAGATCGCCGGCACTGGCCTTGAGCAATTCGGGATAATGCTCGATGTCCGATTGCAGCGTGGCGGGCGCGATTTTGCGTTGCGTGCCGACGTCGGCGAGGTAGTCGTTCCACACGCCGCTCATCCAGAACAGGTCGGCTTCTTTCGCTTCGGCCGAACCGTGATCGAGCATGTACGGTTCGACTGCGGATTTGTATTCGCCGACACGAAACACATGCACGTCGACGCCGAGTTTATCCAGCGCCTCTTTGTAGTAAGTGTGATAACGACCGAGGCCTTCGAGCAGCACCGCACCATCGGGATGCAACAGGATTTGCGTACTATGCGCGGCCAGCAGATATTGCGATTGGCTCATGCCGTTTGATACGGTGATCACCTCCTTGCCGGCAGTTTTTACGCGATCGAGCGCGGCGGCAATTTCGCGCGAACTGGCTTGACCGACGCTGGATATTTCATCGGGAATAAAAACCACACGTTCGATGCGCGT
>JAYVTP010000201.1:0-4802 GCA_043788685.1 Pseudolysobacter sp.
CAGCCCGATGCAGTTCGAGCAAAACTGGCTTGCCGCTCAATCCAAGCAAGCCAACTTATGATCTCGGGTATGGGATACGGAATTCAGGGGCAAGGTCAAACTTCAAGACAACATAATGGTTGTGGCAACGTTCGCCTACGATCATACGGGCGCGCCAATGTGGTATCTCTCATCTGGCATTTGCAACTACACCACCAACACTTTCTCGGGCGACTTCGGCCAGGAAAAATCCGGGCAGTGCTTCGGTTGTCCTTACGTAAAACCAACACCAGTCACAGGGCCATATCCGCCGATAAAGATCGTGTTCGACCGTTCCAACTCGGGCACGGTTTATTACAACGGCGGCACCAGTCACATTGAGCCGGAATATTTCCCGTACCAGGCAACATCCCCGACAATTTTGAAGGGCGAGTGGACATGGTCATTTCAGGTTGTTGCGGGCGCATACGACACAGAGTGGCCGGTTCTAAACGGTGACTTTACATCTTCCACCGGGCAACCTTTCGTCACCGGGACAGTGGATGGATTGGCTGGCAGCATTTGCGTAGCCGACTACGACACAGGAACAGGCGCCTATGCATTCCTGTGCGAAGTCGGAAATTATGATCACTACTTTATCGGCTTGGGCGATGATCGCCGCCTGCTCGGTCGTGGATGGCTACAATCCAAGGGCGTCAATATCAGCGGCGCAGGGTCGCCTGCGGTTGCCGCAAAAGTGCTTTCATTCACCGAGGTAAAAAACATTCTAACGCCCACGATCAATGATAAAATCTCGGCAGATGATTTCCACCAGGACGAGACCTACTCACACGTTTCAACATCCGGTGAACCAGACGAGCTTGCCGTGCGAATGCATCAACGGCTACTCGCGCATCTTCATGAGATCACGCCGAATTCGGCAGACAATCGCAAGTAGGCATGCCGCAGCGTATTGAGAGAGTCTGCAAGCCTGCGCCCATCATATGCAAGATGCGCGTTACTGATTGGGCGCGATCACAAAATCGTAGTCGTAACGGTAGCCGACACAAATAAACGAACAATAAAAAGGCCTTGCATCACTGCAAGGCCTTGATACGTATGGCTTCCGAGACGGACTCGAACCGCCGACCAAGTGATTAACAGTCACTATGTATGACATGCCGGGATACAGCGGGATTTGCCGGGATAGTATCGCTATTTGCTTCATATATGTCTTTCCCGTGTCGTCGTGTCTCTAGGTGTATCTCATGCTATCCTCGCGACTCAGCGAAAAGTATCGCTGTAGGTATCGCTGTTGGAGCAAGTGACATGCCGGTAAAAGCTAACGATCTGGCGATAAAGGCGCTGAAGCCGAAGCCTGTGCGATACGAGACGGCGGTGCGCGATCACCGCGGCCTGGTCGTTTGCGTGTGGCCCAGCGGGGAGCGAACTTTCATGCTTCGTTACCGTCAGGATGGCGTGCTGAAACGTACCACGCTTGAGGCCGGAACCTTCGCCGATGCCCGGCGCGCTTGGTTTGATCGGCAAGAAGGCGTGAAGCGTGGCGAAGATCCTGCAGAGCAAGTGCGAACGCAACGCGCAGCCAAGCAACTCGGCAGACAGGAGGCAAGGGGAGCGCCTACGTTCGCCGCACTCGCTGTTGACTACATTGCCCTATACGCGAAGCGCAACAAGCGCTCTTGGCGCGCTGACGAGCTCATGCTTGCCACGGCGGTTATTCCACACTGGGGATCGATCAAGGCAAAGCTCGTCAAGCGTCGCGATGTCATCGATCTGCTCGACCGTATTGCCGAAAAAACACCGGTGCGCGCGAACCGCGTGCTCGCCGTCGTGCGCAAGCTATTCAACTGGGCGGTCGAGCGTGACGTGCTGGAAATATCGCCCTGCGTTGGCGTGAAGCCACCAGCCAGCGAAACCAGTCGCGAGCGCGTGCTTACCGATGCGGAGCTGAAATTATTCTGGACGAATTTGGCTGAATGTGGGCTCGATGAACTTGACCAGTCGGCGCTCAAGATGCAGTTACTGACTGCGGCGCGCATTGGGGAAGTGGTGGGCGCGTCGTGGGGCGAGATCGACTTCGACAAGGGCGAATGGTTGATTCCAGGCAAGCGCACGAAGAACGGCCGCGAATCACTCATTCCACTTTCTCACGCCGCCATTGTCGCGGTCGAAGCCGCCCCGCGAACATCAGGTTTCATCTTCGTGCGCAACAGCAAGACCGGTCATACTCGCATCGATGTGATCACGCACAATCTGCGCCACGCGCTTCCGACGCTGGGTATCGAGCGATTCACAAGCCATGATTTGCGGCGTACCGCTGCCACGAAATTAGCCGAACTTGGCACGTCGCGCGTTGTGATTGACGCGATCTTGAACCACGTCGATCGCAGCGTCGGCGCGATCTACGATCGACACAACTACGCCGCCGAGAAGCGTGCCGCGCTCGATGCCTGGGCTCGCAGGCTTGAACAGATCGTCACCGGTAACGAGTCGACCGTTACGCCGATACGGCGCGCGCGGCTTAGGAGTGGGCAGTGAAAATGTCCAGAATGCGCGTAGTGCAGAGCACCGGTGAATTCGATTCGAACGGATACCTTCGCGATCGATACAAGGCGCTTGCCAACATCGACCCCGGAGAGCTCGAATTCGAGGCCAACATGTTCATCGGCCAAATTCGATCAATCGTGTTTGAGATCGGGAAAAAGTCGATCACGGCAAAGGCCAGACGAAATAAACGCGTGCAATTCGTCAATTCGGTAAAAAAAGCTGCTGCCAGCGCGCGATTGCTCGACAGAATCGCGTGGCTCGAACTAGCACATGGGAATGACCGTGCGGCAACCGATCTGATCCGCAAGTTTCGCGCGCTGCAAGAACTATCCGATAGCTTGATAGTCGATGTCGACAACATTGTTTTGACTGAGCCGCGCTCGCTGGCTGCAGACGCATTGTTGCAAGTCTTCGAGATGTATCACCTCAATACACCGGACAGCGCCGGTAGTTTTGCGAGTCAATGCCTCGCTGAGATTCTACGGTGCGCAGGATTCGGAGAAACCGAGCACGATGAAAAGGACGGTCGAAAACTGGCTACTAGGTCTACGCTGAAATCACGGAAGGCGATTCGAGGGAAAAAATAATCCCTGTTTTGTCGTATCTGGGCGTTTGCCCAACATGTTTTTATGTCCCTGCGTTGCAAATGGTTGCAAGCAATAAAGGGCTAAATCATGCACACCGACAGTAGCATTCAGGGACGCAGCGTCCCGGACTTCGCTAAGGCATACGGCATTTCTGTGCCAACCGCTTGGCGCCTAATCAAGCGCAACGATCTCATCGCAAACAAGATTTGCGGGCGCACAGTGATTCTGGCAGGCGCCGAAAAAGAGTGGCGCGACAAACTTCCTCGGCTAAATGACCAAGCCAAGTCGGCATAAGTGAACCTCCTGTCGAGCGACAACCAGGGGCGATCACATGGCTCGCATTAGAACGATCAAACCGGAGTTTCCACAGTCAGAAAGCATGGGACGGATATCTCGTGATGCGCGGTTACTTTTCATCGAGATTTGGACCATCTGCGACGATTCGGGGAGGACTCGCGCAAATTCGCGAATGCTCGCGAGCCTTCTTTGCCCCTATGACGACGATGCCTCGAACCTCATGCCGGCATGGTTGGCGGAACTTGAGCGCGAAGGCTGCATCGTGCAGTACGAAGTCACCGGCAATCGCTACCTACAAGTTTGCAACTGGTTGATTCATCAAAAGATCGATAAGCCGAGTCCGTCCAAGTTTCCACCATTCGGCGAATCCTCGCGAATAGTCGCGAATCCTCTCGAACGTTCGTCGGAGGATCAAGGACCAAGGACCAAGGAAGGGATCAAGGACCAAGGACCGGGATCTGAGGATCAAGGAGTAAGAGCGGCGCGCGCACCCAGAGCGAAAAAGAAAAGCCGCAACTCAGTAACTTTTCCAATGCCGAACGACTTCTGCATTTCAGATGAAGTGAAGCGTTGGGCGGACGAAAAGAAATTCGATCGCCTACACGAACACTTCGAAGCGTTCAAAAACAAAGCTCAGGCCAAAGACTACATGTACGCCGACTGGGATGCGGCATTACGAAATGCCATTGCCGGCGACTGGGCAGGGCTAATCAATCCTCGCGCAAATTCGAACGGCAAATCGCAACCATCCATCGCGCAGAGCTTCGCCACGAAAACCTACCAAGGAACGCCAGATGACCAGCTCCCAAGCTACCTCCGAAACTAATCGGCTATCGCCAGAAGCCAACATTGCCACGCTGAATTGTACGACTCATGGTGACTATCAGGCGCGCGAATATATTGCGTTCAAGGGCGCAAATGCTGTTTACACAAGGTGTCCAGGATGCGACGACGCGCGCAAGGCGGAAGAGACCAAGCATCGCGCTGCTTTCGAAGCACAGCGTCGTGCAGACGCGGTGGCGCGAGCAGTCTCGAACAGCAACATTCCCCTACGGTTTGCATTCTGCACCTTCCAAAACTACAAGGTTTCCTGCGCCGGACAAACCAAAGCAGTGAAACTTATCCAACAGACCGCAAGAGCCATTCGTGAAAGCCGAAATGGCGCGTCGCTGGTGCTCACCGGCAAGCCCGGATGCGGCAAGAATCATCTTGCGTCGGCGCTTGCGAATGAGCTCACAGCGGAGGCAATACCCGTACTTTTCGCCACAGTTATTTCCGCGATCCGATTTATCAAATCTGACCTTGCCCCTGAATTCCGTATCCCATACCCGAGATCATAAGTTGGCTTGCTTGGATTGAGCGGCAAGCCAGTTTTGCTCGAACTGCATCGGG
>JAYVTP010000202.1:0-2229 GCA_043788685.1 Pseudolysobacter sp.
TTGTAATTGGAATTACCGCCATCGATCACGATGTCGCCCGCAGCCAGCAACGGCAACAAATTGTTCAGCGTGCTATCGGTGATTTCACCGGCTGGAACCATCATCCAGACAATCCGCGGCGCCGATAATTCGGCGACCAGCGCCGTCAGCGAATCCGCCGATTTTGCGCCCTTGTCCTCAAGACTTTTGCGCGCCTCGGGTTTCGGATCGAAACCCACGAGTTGATGTCCGCCTTGCATCAAGCGTTGTGCCATGTTGGCACCCATGCGCCCCAAACCGATCATGCCGAGTTTCATACATATCCTTGAAAAAAAGATGAGATTGTCGAATTAAAAATAGCGAGTGAAAAACATCTTGTCAGCGACGCGGGTAAATTCGCGTGAGCCAATTCGATCGATGCAATGATTGTGATCATCAGCGTGCCAGCCAACGCCGCAACCGCGATTGAATGCGCGAAGTCATGCGCGTGCGATTGTAGGCATCAGCGGCCTTGCGGATCGCCTCGCCCTGGGTTGGATAAGCGTGGATGACCTTGCCGAGCGTGCGCAGTCCCATGCCCGCGACCATGGCCAAAGTCACTTCGTTGATCATGTCACCGGCGTGATGGGCGACGATCGTCGCGCCGAGAATTTCATCACTGCCTTCCCTGACATGGATTTTGACGAAGCCGGCGTCTTCGCCATCGGTCACGGCGCGATCAACTTCATGCATCGGCACGGTAAACGTCTTCACCGGAATATCCAGCCGGTTCGCTTCGCGCACATACAAACCGACATGTGCGATTTCGGGATCGGTATAGGTACACCACGGAATCACCAGCGTGCTCAGCCGTTCGCGTCCGTTGAACAGCGCGTTCTGCACCACGATACGCGCCGAGGCGGTCGCGGTATGCGTGTACTTGTGTTCCAGACAGACATCGCCCGCGGCGTATACATCCGGATTGCTGGTACACAGAAAATCGTCGACAAACACGCCACGTCTGGCATCGTATTCGATTCCGGCGGCTGCCAGATTCAGACCCGCGACATTCGGCGCGCGACCGATGCCGGTGAGGATTGCATCGACCACGACGGTATTCTTGTAGTCGTCGCTGACCAGATCGACATGCTTCTCACCATTTTCGCTGCGCACGGCAACGGCGGTGGTGTTCAGGCGCACTTCGATGCCGTCACGGGCAAACGAGTCGGACAGAATCTGCGCCGCGTCGCGCTCTTCGTTGTCGAGGAACAACGGCATTTTCTGCACGATCGTGGTGCGCGCACCGAGGCGACAAAACGCCTGCGCGAGTTCGCAGCCGAGTGGGCCGCCGCCGATTACCAGCAATCGTCGCGGCAGTGCGGTCAGATCGAAAACTGTTTCGTTGGTCAGATAGCCGGCTTCGCATAATCCGGGAATCGATGGCACTTGTGGGCGCGCACCGGTCGCGATCAGCGCCTTTTTGAATCGCAGCGTTTGGCCGCCGACTGTCACGGAGTTCGTGCCGGTAAAACTGGCATCGCCGAAAAAAACATCGACGCCGGAATAGCACAAGCGCTGCGCCGAATCATTGCCGCTGAGGTGCGTGCGGATACGCCGCATGCGCTGCATCACTGCGGCAAAATCGACGTCGATATTTTCTGGAACCTGCGCACCAAAGCGCGTCGCCTCATGCATTTGCGCATATAGTCGCGAGGTGCGAATTATGGTTTTCGATGGCACGCCGCCGCTGTTCAAACAGACGCCACCAAGCAATTGGCGTTCGATCAACGCTACCTTGGCGCCTAGCGCCGCCGCCGTTTCCGCGGCGACCAAACCGGCCGAACCGGCGCCGATGATCACGAGCTGATAGCACTCAGCCGGCGGCGGATTTTGCCAACGCGGCGGATGCAGATTGGCGATGCGTTCGCTCTCGTAATCGGGCGCCATTGAATAGGCTTGTGACATCAGCGGGTGTCCTTTGCGCTTAAAGCTTGCAACCAGCCGCCGCGAAATCCGGCGCGCAACAAACCGTTGCTGATGTAGCGACACTCGCGCATGAGTTGCCAGATTTTTCCGCTGCGATGGTTTTCCAGCATCATGCAGATAATGCCTTGGTCGAGGCCGTAATGACCGGGCGAAACCCACGCGCGACCGTCGGCATCGGACAGCGATGGATTGAAGCCGGTAGTGAGTCGGCCTTCATTTACGATCTCGGGATAACGTTGCAGCATGTGACGCAATGTGGGCAGCGCGATTTCGGCGGCGAAAGGC
>JAYVTP010000203.1:0-15136 GCA_043788685.1 Pseudolysobacter sp.
TCGGCTGAATCGTACGTGAGTCAGGCAGCAAGAGTGCGGCAGTCGGCTGATCGGCCCTGGGCGCCGGAAGCGGGGCAATTGGGCAATCTGCGGCATTTGCAGATCACCGCGGCCGACTGCGTGGTACGTATCGTTTCCGGTGACGAGAATCGTGTGTTTCCGGGGACGCGCAAGGTGATCGTGGTCGAGCGCTCACGCGTGCTCGATGCCGACCCGAACGAACAGCCGGCACCGCGCGATGTGGTGCTGGCGACCGATCACGCGCAGGCCTGTCCGGGCGTCGGCTCGTGCGGCGTATCGATCACGTCGGTAACGAGTGCGCCGAGTATTGGCGGCGTGGTGTGTTTCACCGTACAACTCGCCACGGCGCACGATCTGCTGCTCGGCGGTGATGGTCTTTCCGTGCTCGTCGATCGCTTGCGCCAGCCGGCGCTGCGGATCAGCCTCAATCCGAGCTATCGCATGCAGGTGTGGCTGGAACAGGTAGATATCGGACTGCTGTCGATCAATGCCAACGCGCCAGCGCGCGTCGGTGGCAGCGGCCAGGTCGATTTTCTGCAGGCCGGCAGCTCGAACAGCGCAAGCGCGATGTTCCTGCAGGATTTTCATGCGCGTAACGTCGGCGTTTCGACCACCACGACGGGCACGCAATGGGCGATCCGCATCGATGCCGATACCAAGGCGGGTTACTACCAACCAGCGCGCGCGCCCGGGGCGATTGCCGAAAAATACGGCATCGAGATCGACGGTCCGATCGAGCGGCTGGATGTGCCCGTGGGCCGCGTCGATCCGCATCCATTGACCGAAGCCACGCGCATCGCGACGCGCGCGCTGCGCGATGACGTCATTGCACGCGCGGGGCCAGCGCCGCAACTGCCGGCTTCCGACCTGGCGTTGCCATCGGCCAAGGTCGCCGCGGCGGCGCTTCCGATCGACGCGCGCGAGCGTGTGGCCCAAGTTGTCGCGCGGTATGTGCCACCGTCGATCCGCATCACCAACATCGCGTTGTGGAAACAGGGCGGACGCCTCGACGGCATCGCGCCGGACGCCGCCTCAGCGCTCGATGTCGAGCGCTTGCTAAAGAACTCGGGTGAATTCACCGACGTCAGCGGTGGCGGTTCGATAGCACGCGACGGCGGCCGAGAGTTCTCCCTGCAAATGTATTTTTCCTGCGATGCACCCGGTCAGCTCAGTAAATGTCCCGCAGGCCATCCGATAGCACCGGACCGCTATAGCTACGTGCAAATCAGCGACGCCATCAACGCAATGCTCGGTCCAACCGTGACTGTGCGCGACCTGCGCCGCACTGATGATACCTTTGAACTCAGGGCCATAGCGCCGAACGAAGCGGAAGCCCGCGCCGCGCTGCAACGCCTCGGACAGCGCACCGACTTCTTGCGTGTTTCGGTATCAGGCTATGGGCCGCCGCGCAGCGGCGCGCCGACGGACTTCGAGGCCACCTTGAAACTCATTTGTGCCGTTCCACCGAAGCCCGATGGAATTTGTACTGCGCCAAGCGCGGCCCCCTGAGCGAGTCGCCAGAACAGAGTCAGGGCGCTTTTTTCGCTTTGCGCGAAAGCGAAAAGGCGCGCTGACTCAGTTTTGTTTTTGCATCACTTCCGCGCCGCAATGATCTCGCTCAAATAATCCGGCGTGCCGTCGATGCGCTGCAGATGCGGATACTGCAACCCGTCGTGGTAATCCAATGCGATCGTGCGGAAGCTGCCCTGATATTTGAACAGCAACTGGATTGGCGTATTACCGCCTTTCGCTGCGGTGATCGCTTCCTTGAGTGCATCGGTCGTAAAGCTCTGGCCGTTCACCGCCACCAGCGTCGCGCCGGTGCTGATGCCGGCCTTGAACGCGGGTCCGTTCCAGCGCACGTCGTTGACCTGCGCCTTGTCGTTCAAGGTCAGGCCGATCGACCACGCGAAGTTGTACAGATGGCGGGATGGTTCGTGGCGGCTGTCGTATTGCTTCTCGAAAGCGCTTTGCTGATCGGTGTAGACGAGCTTCCAGCCCGAGGCTGCGAGGCCGTCGCCGAGCGGTGGATCGAGCGTGGCAACACGCGCGTGCAGGAAGCTCGACCAATCGTATGCTGCTACGCCGTTCAACGCCGCCACCACATCGTCGAAGGTGTAGGTTTTGGTCACGTAACTGCCATTGTCGACGCCGAAAAATGCACGTGCAAAATCGTCCAGCGATTTGTGATCGTGGCTCATGGCGCGCAGCTTGGCGTCCACTTCCAGCCACATCATCTGACCGCCGCTGTAATACTCCTCGCTCATTTGCCAACTGCGATACGGCAGTCCGCGGCGACGCGCGGCGGTGGCATCGTTTGTGGTGTCTTCGAGCGTGCGCCACTGGAAACCGGGACGGTTGCGCTCGTAATTAGCGGCGGTCATCGCCAGCGCATCGCGGAATTGCTGCGGCGTCCACAAGCCGGCGCGTGCGGTCAGCGCATAACCCCAGAATTGCGTCTGGCCTTCATATACCCACAACAGCGAATCGCCCATCGGCACATTGAAATTGGGTGTTGCCAGATCGGCGGGGCGGCGGAACTTGCCGTTCCACGAATGCGTGTATTCGTGGGCGAGCAGGTCGCGGCCAGGCGCGTTGTCGCTCCACGCAGTGAAGTAATCGGCCTCCATGCCGTTCTCGCTGGATTGATGATGCTCGGTGCCGTTGCCGCCGAGCACATCCGACAGCGAGAACAGAAAATCGTAATGATCGTAGTGGTGCGAGCCGAACAGTTTCACCGCCTGTATCGCCAGCGCGCGATGCGCCTGCAACTGCTCCGGGCTGATTTCCAGGTACTTCGGCGCGTCCGCGACGATGTCCAGATGCACCGGCGCGTCACCGGGCGGCGTGAGATCGAGGCGCTTGAAATATTGGCCGGCGTAGATCGGCGAATCGACCAGATTGTCGAGCGTCACCGGTTTGAACGTGGTCGTGTCGCCGGCTTGCGAGGAGGGTTCCAGCGCGGTGCCGAGTTGCCAGCCATGTGCCAGCGTCACGCTCGGCGCGAACGTGACGCCGCGCGAAAAATAACCGGCCGGATACAACACCATCGCGCTCCATGCCATGTCCATCATGCGATCAGTGATCTCGAAGCCGTCATCGCGGCTGGACAGATACTGGAAGTCCGCATCGATCGAAGCCACACCGGCCGGCACGTCGAGATGAAATGCGTAGACGTTGTACTTGTCGCGCTTCCACGGCAGCGGCTTGGCGTTGGCGCTGAGCTTGATGCCGGCGAGCATCGCGATCGGGCCGCTCGGTGAATGATCGCCGGGAATCCATTGCGGATACAGCAACGTCATCGCGCCGGCCGCGACCGGAATCGTCTCGTGCACGCGAAAGATACCTTGCACGGTGTCGCTGGCATCGACATGGATCGCGATCGTGCCGGGATATGGCGTGCCTTGCGGCGGCGGCACCGTATCGCTGCGCACCTCTTGGGCCGCCGCGACAAAGGCGGCGAGCGTCATCGATACCGCCAAGGCGAGACCCGCAAAAGCGTAGCGCGAACCAGCGCGCAACTTGGCGAAACAAACGTAGGACATGACGGACTCCGATGGTTGGGCAAGATGGTTTGCAATGTAGCATCGCCGGTGACGCGTGCGACAGGCGAAGTCACGAAAATCGATGGACATGCGCCGGTTCCCGTTTGCGCGCTTGAGCGCCTCGCAACGGCATGGCACGATCACGCCGTGACTAGCAAACCCTCCGTAGCACTGCATTTGCTCGATCTCGCACGGCGGCGCCATGTGCGCGACCGAATCGATCGGCAGTACGCGCAGCCGCTGGATGTCGAGGCGCTCGCGCGCGGCGTGTTTGTGTCGGCACGGCATCTCAACCGTACGGCGTTCGCGACTGTGCCGTTCGAGATCCTGCGGGCAACCTCTTGCGTGTGCAACAGCAACGTTGAGTCATCCGCTGATCGCATTGCAATGCGCGATGCGATCCAACTGGGCGGCGAAGGTATTTTCAGGCGTGGCGACAATCACCCAGAACGGAGCAAGTACATGAAAAGCGCGAAGCCAGATGCAAAAGAAATAAACGCAGGCGATGATGCCTCGCGGTTGATCGACGCACGGATCAAGGAACTCGGCGACTGGCGCGGTGACATGCTCGCGCGAGTTCGCGCGCTCATCAAGCAGGCCGCGCCGGCCGTGATCGAGGAATGGAAGTGGCGCGGTGTTCCGGTGTGGTCACATGCTGGCATCATCTGCACTGGCGAGACGCACAAGAATTACGTGAAGCTGACGTTCGCCAAAGGTGCCGCGCTGGGTGACACGGCAAACCTGTTCAATGCCAGTCTCGAAGGCAATACACGACGTGCAATCGATATCCGCGAAACTGACAAGCTCGATGAAAAAGGTTTGATGGCGCTGGTTCGTACTGCTGCGGCACTGAATACGTCCAAAGCAAAAAAATAGCGTTGAGAAAAAATTCTGCTGATCATATGTGGTTGCGCCCGTATTACGAGGCGCGCAGCACGTGTCGGTGGCATATGTGGTGCACGGTGAATCGGCGTAACATTGGTGCCCGTCTGGAGGAGCCCATGAGCGAGATTGTGTTTTTGGTTGAAGACGCAGCCGAGGGAGGATTGCTTGCTCGTGCGCTCGGTCATTCGATTTTCACCGAAGCCGACAGCTATGACGAGCTTCGAAGCATGGTTCGTGATGCCGTTCAATGTCATTTCACGGACGAAGATCGACCCGCGCTCATACGCCTGCACTACGTCAAGGACGAAGTGCTAGCAGCGTGAAATTCCTGCGCGACATGGATGCGGCACAGTTAATAAAAGCACTTGGTCGAATTGGCTACAAAGTGGTACGGCAGACCGGCAGTCACATTCGATTGGGCTGCGATGATCCCGCCCACGCAGTCACAGTCCCGAATCATCGACCATTGCGACTGGGTACGCTCGCTGCCATCCTCACGGATGTGGCAGCAACCCGAAAAATTGATCGGGAAGCGTTGCTGAAAATTATTTCGGCATGAATCAACCAACGAACATCCATCCCGGTGAAATTCTGGGAGAGTTTTGACTCCCACTCTTTAATAATCGAGGCAGCAGGAGAAACGCATGGCAACCGGTTGGGCCGGCGACGGCGCGGTGCAGGATCAGATCGACGCGACGATTGCGGATGCGATCAAACGTGCGCGCAGTCGGGCGCCGCAAGGTCCGAGCCTGAAACATTGCGAGGAATGTGAGAAAAAAATCCCCGAAGCGCGGCGCAAGGCCGTGCCGGGAGTGCGGCTGTGTGTGCCCTGTCAGCAGGCACACGACAAACAACAGGCCGCGCACAGTGGCTACAACCGTCGCGGCAGCAAGGATAGCCAACTACGCTGAGCGACCGACGAAGTCAGCGTTTCGTGTGCGTCGCGCTGAAAACCCGCGTCGCTGCCACGCTAAATCGGATGGATCCTGCGTCCTCGCCGCACTGGTCTAATGAGAGCCCGGCCCCATGTCTGCGGCATCCCATTGCAGGCCTGCCCATGATTCCGTTGTCCGTTCTCGATCTTGCGCCCGTCACCGAGGGCAGCGATGCCAGTCATACCTTTGCCAATTCGCTTGATCTCGCGCGCGCCGCGGAGCGTTTCGGTTATCGCCGTTACTGGCTCGCCGAGCATCACAACATGCCGGGCATTGCGAGCGCAGCCACTGCCGTATTGATCGGCCACATCGCCGGCGGCACCTCGACGATTCGTGTCGGCTCCGGCGGAGTGATGTTGCCGAACCATGCGCCGCTGCAAGTTGCCGAGCAGTTCGGCACGCTAGCCTCTTTGTATCCGCATCGTATCGATCTCGGTCTGGGCCGCGCGCCTGGCACCGATCAGGCTGCGGCGCGCGCGTTGCGCCGGTATTACCAGAATGCCGAGGAATTCCCAGCCGACGTGGTTGAACTGATGCGCTACTTCGAGCCGGCGCAAGCCGGGCAGGCGGTGCGCGCGGTACCCGGTGCCGGTATAGATGTGGAAATGTGGATACTCGGATCGAGTCTGTTTGGCGCGCGCCTGGCTGCGCAACTCGGTTTGTCTTACGCGTTTGCCTCCCACTTCGCGCCGGATTCGCTCGAAGACGCGCTGGCGTTGTATCGGCGCGAATTCCGTCCGTCACCGCGCCTCGCGCAACCGCATGTGATGCTCGCGCTGAACGTGGTCGCCGCTGACACCGATGTCGAAGCCGCATGCCTGTTCACGACACAACAACAGGCGTTCATCAATCTGCGTCGTGGTCGGCCTGGGCTGATTCCGCCGCCGCTCGCATCGGCAGAGGCCATCCATACTTTCTGCACGCCGCAGGAGAAAGCTGGCGTCGATCATGCGCTCGCGTGTGCGGTAGTCGGTTCACCTGAATCGGTGCGCCACGGTATCGCCGCATTTGTCGCGCGCCATCTTCCCGACGAACTGATGTTGACCACCAATGTTTTCGATCACACCAAACGTATGCGCTCGTTCGAGCTCGCGATCAAGGCGATGATCTAGCGTGCAACGCGTGGCGCCAACATCGCGTCTGCAGTCGCGTGCAAGGTGACGCTGGTGTTGCTTGGCACCAACCGCCGCTGGTCTGATGTGTGCGCTGGAACCGCGAGAAAACTTCATTTATAGTCACTCGTGAGATTTGGACAAGCCGCCGTTGCGGGTGCTGCCAGAAGGCTTTCCGAGTCGCGTTGATATCAGTCAAATACCGGGGAGAACTACCATCATGAAGCGAATCATCCTGCTGGGCGCGCTGTCGCTCATAACCACGTCATCCGCATTCGCGCTCGAGTTGCACGTTGTCAACAGCTCGAAGTCGGCAATCCATCATCTGTATCTGACCGATTCCAAGGACAAGCAATGGGGGCCGGATCAGCTTGGCGATGGCCCGGCCAATATTGTCAAGCCGGGCGGCAAGTTCGTGTTGAGCAATGTGAAAGTTGGCACGCTCGACGTGCGTGTGGTGGCGGAAGACGGCACCGAATGCGAAATCGATGATGTGTCTTTCACCGAAAACATGGAATGGAAAATCACCGAGGCGATCCTCAACAAGTGCGGCGCCGACGCGGGATAATCGTATTGCCATGTGAAGCCCACCGACGCTCGATACGACGAAGCGTCGGCGGGAAGCGCTACAGCCCGTCGCATTCCATCGCGCTACCTTCCGACAGATCGATAATCCGAATTTGTCGTGGCCAACTTGATCAAGTAGGGCGCTTGGATTTTTTCGATGTGCCCTGTTATGCGTCGCGGTGATCGCTGTTGTGGTTGCGGCGTTTGGTGAAGCGGGTCACTATCCGGCGTCGAAGTCTGGAAGGGGGAAATCATGCGATCCATCGCGCGAGTATTTTTTGTCTCCACCTTGCTGAGCGCCGCGGCGAGCGCCGAACCGCTGAGTTATGACTACGCCTATCTCAGCCAGCAACAGGATCACGTCAACGGCCAAGCCTTCAGCAACGATACGCTGGGCGGCTATTACGAGTTTGGCAAGAGTTACCATGTGTTCGGTTCGTACGGCAATGCCGGCAGCTACGGCAATCCGGCGTGGAAAAACAGCCGCGCCGAACGTGTCGGTATCGGCGGCCATTGGTTGATCGACAACGATACGATGATCGCGATCGAAGGCGCCGCAGTGCGCGCACAGTTCGACAAACCGCGGGTCGGCACGGTGCGTGACACCGGCGCCTCGGCGATCTTCGAGATCCGCCATCGATTCGCACCGTGGGTCGAGGCGATCGCCAGCGCCAGCCACAGCGATGTGCTTGGCCACCGCACCGATGAGTTCGTCACCGGCCCGGTATTCCACATCAACAGCACTTTCGCCATCGGCGCATTTTATCGCCGCACCGAAAACAGCTCGGGTTTTGAAATCACTGCGCGAACATATTATTGAGCCGACGCATTCGGCGCGGAAGCAACAGTATCGATTGCGAACGCCAAACGCTTTGCGAAAACGCGTCACGTGGGCGCAGTAGTACATTTGAAACCAGCCGACTAGGGAGTAATTCCATGATGTTGTACTTGCTGCTGCCACTGTGTTTGATCGCCTTTTCGGGCCTGCGCGTTCTACAACAATACCAGCGCGGTTTGGTGTTTCGACTTGGGCGATACAGCGATACGCGTGAGCCTGGATTGACCTGGATCATTCCCGGTATCGATCGTATGCAAACCGTCGATATGCGCGTGGTGACACAGGATATCGAGCCGCAGGAAACCATGACCAACGACAACGTGCCGGTCAAGGTGCGCGCAGTGGTCTGGTACAAGGTGGTGAATCCGCAGCGTGCGATCATCGAAGTGGTGCGTTTCGAGGATGCCGTGCGGCAAACCGCGTTGACCAGCCTGCGCAGCGTCATGGGGCAACACTCGCTCGATGAGCTGTTGAAGGAACAGGAAAAACTTTCCGTGATGCTCGGCGAGATCATGGACAAGGTCACCGAACCGTGGGGCGTCGAAGTTGATCGCGTACAAATAAAAGACGTTGAAATTCCGCAGTCGATGCAGCGTGCGATGGCCCAGGAAGCCGAAGCGCATCGCGAAAAGCGCGCGCGCATCATCAAGGCCGAAGCCGAGCACGAGGCCGCACTCAAGCTCACCGAGGCCGCCACGCTGATGGCGAAAACGCCGATGGCGATCGAGCTGCGCCGAATGCAGATGCTGACCGAAGTGGGTGCCGAGCAAAACACCATGACCATCGTCATGATGCCGTCGGAATTCGTCACTGCAGCGAGTGCCTATGCGCGCATGGTCGACAAGGTCGATGCCGATGTCACGCCGCGATAACGCCTGCGGCGCGCCATGCATCCTTTGGGTCTGATTTAGCTACGTACAAAATTCTCTCGTGCCGCGACATTTTGGAAAACCGCTGCATCCCCAGAACGGATCTTGGGTCGTTTTGTTCAAGCGCTGAATCATTGCGCTGCCGCATTGCGGACATGCTAACGCGGCTTGCTCCACTGGTGGTTTGAACCTGTCCGGTGCTGATTCGACGCGCATTGCCGGAGCGACAATTTTTGCGGGAGTGCCAAGCTTTTTCGCCGGTGCGGTTTGCACCTCGCGAACCAGCGCGAGCAAGCGATCACCGCCAATCAACTCGATGGTTTTGCCTTGGGCAAACTCGATGGCGGCTGGTGTGAACCGTCCCACGCAGACGATCTTCGCGCCATTCGCGCGCTCGTGCATGACGATTCCCCACGTCGCGCGCACGACATCCACGCCGACCTGTTGCGTGCGCCAGTGTTTGCATTGCACGAGTTCGACTCGATCATTGAGGCGCAGTTTCAAATCGACGCCGCCATCCGCACCACCCAGGCCGGTTTCCTCGACGGCATATCCGCGTCGACGGAACGCCTCGCCAACGATTGTCTCGAATTGACGCCAGCTCATTGCGCGCAGGCTTTCTATTCCGGTTTGTGTTTCTACAAGATTGCCGCGTCGGCGACGACCGATATACGAAAACAACGCTCCCATCCAGCATACGATTAGTGCGCCCCAAGCCAACGGCGCATAAGCACCGGCGGAAATGAGTTTGCCCAGCGGTTGCAAAACCTGATTCCCGCTAGACTGAAAGTACCACCCGATCCCGTAGCGAATGCCTAAAAACGAGGCAATGCCAACGCAAAATCCAACTTGCCATGGCGCAATCAAAATTAGCTCGAAGATACTTTTATTACGCTTTGCCATTGCTCATCCTGAGTAATACTGCAGGTAACAACTGTAGCGTGCGAATGAAATCAGAGCCAGCGCGCAATCTCGAAATTTCCTCAATGTTTTTTCAAAGAATGTCTGCCGTTATTGCGTATTGTTCGAGCGATGGAGTTTGAAGAAATCACGCCATCGCAGCGCGAAATGCGAAGCGAGGATGGATCGAAATCAAACTTGAAATCGCGGCGACTTCAAACGCTGCTGCAGATTCTTGCGAACAAACGGCGATCGTTCGTCTTTCCAATCAGCCGGCGGCACCAATGTCTTTCCCGCTCTCGACAGCGCGTGGCGCATCACGTCAAGTTCGTTGCCGAGTTTCTCGCGGTCGCTGCCGTCAGCAATCATTTCCGCATTGGTGATTGACTGGTTGCCGAATCCGGTCAGCTGCGCATACTGCAGAAAGATCCAGTCTTGTTCGCGCGAGCGCTGCAGGTCTTCCTCGTTGAATACTGCAGCGCTTGCCAGCAACAACTCGCCTGTTTCGATGGCGCTAATGCTGTTGCCATGATCGAACATCAGTCGACCGATACGTGCACAGACATCAATGTGGTTCACGGTTGTGCTTTTTTCGGGATCGACTATGCAGGCGTCATCGAGCGCTTGGTAGTTGTTTAAAATCACCCCGACACTGCGTTGCTCGATCGCGCTTTTTGTCAATTCGTAATATTCGGCCAGGCTCGATTGCGGTGGGTTTCGCCGAGCCAGCAATTCGCTGTGTTTTTGCGAAATCGGATGACGTTGGAAAGCAGCCAGCAGCATCTTGTACACGCCATTGTTGTATTCGGTCCAGGTTGTACTCGTGGCGATTCGCTGCAGCGCAGACTCGTAAGCGGCTACATCCTGCGTCCTCGACGCGCGATCCAGCGCCAACATCCACACTACGCCATTGTCCGGATCCATCCGTTGCAGGGTGTGCAACGCGGCGGCAGCATTTTTTTCTTCTCCGCGCGTATAGTTGGCGGCGACGAATGCCAGCCATTGCACGAGAATGTCGTCGGGAGCGCTATCGCTCGCGCGCTTTGCGAGCGCGGCCAAATGCGCTTGGTCCGTCGGTGGTGATGGCGATGCGAGCAGTGTGACCAGCGCCATGTCGCGCGGCGTATCACTTTGATCCAGAGCGTTCGCAACGGCGCGATCGTAGCTGTAGCCGAGGTCGCTGAGGCGCGTTTCGATATGTAGCGATTCATCGTAGGCTGAGTTCGGTTCATACGCTGCATCGCCGGTGGAACCGTAAGATTGCAGCCGATCTTCATTACCTTCGACGCCTATTGGAAGGTAGACCTGGATCTCGGCCAGCAGCGTTGGCGCGGCGCATGTCAGCAATACCAGCATCATGCGATTCAGCAGCGTTTTGCAATTAACTCGATTCATCGTGGTCATCCTCCTGAGGGCAAAACGATCTTAGAGCTAACACTGATCGCGTTTAAACAGGAATTGCAGAAATTAACGCGTTTGCATGCCATCTAATACAGCAGTTTCGCTTCACATAAAACCCTGATATCCATCACCGGCGCATGCCTGCCGCTTTTCTTGAAAACGGTTAATGTTTACGTCGGGATCGATGCAAGATCTATCGGGATGTTTGCGATAAAGTGGCCGTACCATAGCTGGTAGCGACACACGATACCCGGAATCATTCCCTCCGTTCGCATCGGCTGCGCCGGTTGGAGCGTGCCGAAAGCGGATGCGACCGAGTTTCCGCTCGACGGTAGCCATTTGCAGCGTTATTCGTCGCGCTTCAATTGCGTCGAAATTAATTCGTCCTTTTACAAATCACATCAGCCATCGACGTATGCGCGCTGGGCGAAAAGCGTGCTGACGACGTTTCGCTTTTCAGTGGAATTGCCGCGTCGTATTACCCATGATCCGCGGCTGCTTGGCGTGGGTGGGTTGCTCGATGCTTTTTTTGCCGAGGTTGGCATGCTCGGTTAAAAACTCGGCTGTGTGCTGGTGCAGTTGCCGCCGAGTTTCAGATTCGAGCGAGCCATGGTGAATCAGTTTCTGTAGATGTTGCGTCGACGCCATGCCGATAGCGTGGTGCTGGAACCGCGGCATGCGAGCTGGTTCGGCAATGAAGCCGATGATGTGCTCATGCATTTCAGTATCGGCCGAGTTGCTGCCGATCCCGCCATTGTGCCCAGTGCTGCGTTGCCGGGCGGCAATACCGAGCTTGTCTATTTGCGTTTGCACGGATCGCCAAAAATATACTATTCCACTTATCCACAATATCGACTGGTGGAGATCGCGGAAAATTTGCATAACGCTTCTACTGCAAGTGCGCGCACCTGGTGCATATTCGATAACACCGCGCTGGGCGCGGCAACACGCAACGCGCTCGATACGACAAGTATGTTGGACAAGATGCCCGGGCGCGCCTTTATCTGAAAGTGCGGTTGTGACTGCGCAATTGAACGCACGCCTGAGAAGGCACGTCTCGCTCGATCAATTTCCGATGCGGGTTGCTATTGGAAATCGTTGGCAAATATCCGGTCGGTACAATCAAAAACTTGGGCGGGATCTACCAGCACATGAAACTGTTCCGACACAGCGATGCCGCTGTAACCGAAAATGTACCAGTAAGCACCATCGTAGCCGACATCGAATTGATCACTGACCAGGCCGGCGCCTAGCAAGCGCGTGGCATGCGGACGTGCGCACGGAATATTGTCGAGTAACGGATGACGCAATCGTAGCGCGCTACCACTCAGGTTTCCTGATGACGCGGTGACCCGCCATGCATTCGGACTGGCTTCCTGGGAATAGACGTTGAAACCCAAGGCTTGCGGCATGGCGGTGCCGTCGATATTGGCGATATGCCATTTCGCGCCGCCGTAATACACGCCGATCGGATGCGGGTTGTACAAACTGGTTCCGCCAGCACTCCAGTTCTGCGTGACCAGCACAATGCGATCGGGCAGGTTATCGGTGTTGGTGTCAGTGATCGTGGTGGCAAAACCGCTCGCCGTGCTGGCGCTGCTCACATGGGTGAAGGAACCCCCACCGGCTGCTGGCGCCCACACATCGAAGTGAACTCCAGTCGCCATCGGTGTGGCGAAATCCTGATTGAACAAGGCCCACGACGGCGAGCTGTAGAACGCGCCAAACGCGTGTGGATAGCTCGCGCCGCCGCTGGTCAAACCGATGTTGTAGTCAGGAGTCGCGATCAGAGCGGCGATGCTATTCGCGTTGAGTGCGGCGTGGTCCATCAGGCTGTAGTTTGACGTGGTGTTGGCGCTACCGGTGACATGTGTGAAGCTGGCGTCGCCATATTCATACGCGCCGATATCCGGGTTAGCCGACGTGCCCTTGTAGCGGCGCAGACCGTCGGCATCGGTGGTCGGCAATCCGTTCAGGATCAGACCGAAACCCAATGTTGTGCCATCGGCGGCATTGATCGCGGGAGAGTCCGCTTGCAATCGCGGCTGGGTATCCAGCACGAGTTTTGCGGGTGCGGTGATGGTGTGTGTGCCATAACCGACTGAACTGGTGGTGGCGTTGATCAGGTTGTAATCGTTGGTCAGCGGACCGACCAGCGTGGCGAGAGCGTCGATGCCTCGATGGGCTGCGATCACGTTGTTATTGATCAGACCGGTGACGCTCGCACCGCCGCCACCGCCCGACCACTGCGACGCACTGATGCCAACATAACAGCGCGATACCGTATTGTTGACCGCCTGTGCGCTGATGGTGCCGTTGTTGACGACAAAACCGATGCCGGAACCGCCGGTGCCGCCACTACTGGCATCGTTGCAAATAACAACATTGTTATACACGCGT
This sequence comes from Pseudolysobacter sp., assembly GCA_043788685.1. Taxonomy (GTDB): domain Bacteria; phylum Pseudomonadota; class Gammaproteobacteria; order Xanthomonadales; family Rhodanobacteraceae; genus Pseudolysobacter. The sequence goes on from JAYVTP010000203.1 coordinate 13,474, forward strand.
GCCGAATAGCTGCTGGCGGTGCTGGAAAACAGACCTTCCGATACATAAATGCCGGAGCGGAAAAATCCGCCGCGCACTTCGTTGCCGTGCAGTTTGACGGTGCCGCTGGCAGCAATTTCATCGACAAAAATACCTGCGCCGCTTACGCTGCTGGCCGAACTGCTGGTGACATGATTGAAGTAGACGCTGGCGTTGAGCACCGCGCCGGAGTTGCTGACATGGATCAGACCGCGATTCAGTGAACTCGGCACGCCGCTGACGCGATTGTTGTAGATGGTGGCATTCACCGTGCCGTGATTGGCGTCCAGCTCGATGAAGTTGTAGGCATCGCTGCTGACGCGCGTCAGCTTGAGCTCGCGCAAATCGTAAGTCGCCGTGCCAGTGCCGTTGTAGTTGGCGAAAACATAACCGTCGGTGAAATTCACGCGGCTCACGCTGGTCTGCAAATTACCCGCGATACTGGAACTGGTGATGCTGATCCAGTGGCCCGAACCGAATGCTGCGGTGTAACCATCCGCGCCGGTGAGGGTGAGGCTGCGGTCATACAGGCTGATGTCTTCGGCAATTGCGGTATTCGTGGCAATGCGGATTTCATCGCCATTGGTGGCGCCGTCAATACAGGCCTGCAACGTGCCGGCGCAAGGTGTGGCACCGGGCCAAGTGCGGATGGTGGCACTGGCAGCGATCGGCAGCGCAATGAGCGCGAGAAAAAAAACGGACAGACGAAATGACATGGTGACACTCCATTCCAGAATTCGGCATGCCAATTTTTGCGCTGACAACTTCGCATCGAACCGCATGTTCGACTCATGTTGTGCGCGCGCGATTTTGGAATCACGCCGAAAATGCGGCTCCACTAGCGGGGATTTCCGGTAACTCGGTTTTACCGACCGCAAAAAATAAATCGGGGCCTGAGTCAGCCACGCATCGCGTGTGACTCAGGCCCCACTACCGCCATTTATGCGAACGAATTATTCAGAAAATTCGATCGGTGCATCGAGGTCGTGGCAAAAATCTTCCTTGACCGGCACGCTGGTGGCGCCATCGGCAAACTTGGCGCGAATCCACTGGCTGCAACCCGAAGTATCACTGGCCGCCCACACCATCGTTGCGGTTTCCCCTGCAGCAATACCGGCGCCGACGTCAAAATCGCCCCAGGTCGAGTTGTTTTCCGAAACCTGCAGCTTCGTGATGTTGGACGCAGTCTTGTTCTTGACCACAAAATGCCACTGATCGGCAGCGGCGGCGTACATCGCCGGAACGCCGATGGCAGCGCAAATCAGGCTAGCGAAAATCGTATTCTTGATGGACATGGTGTGCCTCGATGCTTGGGTAGGGATACACGGTTCAAACGTCACGATGGGATGCGGGCAACGTCGGAGTTTCGCGTAAAACTAGATGGCGAGTCCCCCAACACGCACTACATCGACCGTTAGATGCTAGCCGATAAACAGTGCTCGGTGAGTGAATACCAAGCTGCTGCTGCGTGGCGCGTGGGTTCGTATTCAGCTAGATGAAGTTATCCCCAACAAATAACCAATCCATCGAGACCATCAGGCAGCCAAAGACAGTAACGGCAACGTGCTGAATGAAGGCGATGCGGTGACCGTGATCAAGGATATCAAGGTCAAGGTGCGTCGATTCCGCTCAAGCGTGGCGGCGG
>JAYVTP010000204.1:0-22978 GCA_043788685.1 Pseudolysobacter sp.
CCCTGAGTGTGCCGCGTGAAACGGTCAAGACCGTCAGCATCATGCTCGAACAAGTCAACGACGACCCCCTTTTCCCGACTGCAGGCAAGCCCGGTGCCAAAAAGAACTGATCTCAAGTCCATCCTGATCATTGGCGCTGGCCCGATCATCATCGGCCAGGCCTGCGAGTTCGATTATTCCGGCGCGCAAGCCTGCAAGGCGCTGAAAGAGGAAGGCTATCGCGTCATCCTGGTCAACTCGAATCCGGCCACGATCATGACCGATCCCGACACCGCCGATGCCGTGTACATCGAGCCGATCAACTGGACCACGGTCGAGCGCATCATCGCCAAGGAACGCCCCGATGCGCTGCTGCCGACGATGGGCGGCCAAACCGGTTTGAACTGCGCGCTCGATCTCGCCGACAACGGCGTGCTCGAAAAATATAATGTGGAATTGATCGGTGCGTCACCGACGGCGATTCGCCTCGCCGAAGATCGCGCCTTGTTCCGTCAGGCGATGATCGAAATCGGTCTTGATGTGCCGGCTGCCGAGGTCGCACGCAGTCTCGAACAGGCGCTGGATATCCAGACTCGCGTGGGTTTTCCGACCATCATTCGACCGAGTTTCACCTTGGGCGGATCGGGTGGCGGCATTGCCTACAACCGCGAGGAATTCATCGAGATCATCAAGCGCGGTCTCGAATTTTCGCCGGTGCATGAAGTGCTGGTCGAAGAGTCGGTGCTGGGCTGGAAAGAGTTCGAAATGGAAGTGGTGCGCGACAGCGCCGACAACTGCATCATCGTCTGTTCGATCGAAAATCTCGATCCGATGGGCGTGCACACGGGCGATTCGATTACCGTGGCGCCGGCACAAACCCTGACCGACAAAGAGTATCAGCGTCTGCGCGATGCGTCGATTGCAGTATTGCGCAAGATCGGCGTTGCGACTGGCGGCTCGAACGTGCAGTTCGGTGTCAACGCGCAGGACGGTCGTGTCGTTGTGATCGAAATGAATCCGCGCGTATCGCGCTCTTCCGCGCTGGCGTCGAAAGCGACAGGTTTTCCGATTGCGAAAGTCGCGGCCAAACTCGCGATCGGTTACACGCTGGATGAATTGCGCAATGAGATTACCGGCGGGCTGACACCGACGTCGTTCGAGCCGAGCATCGACTACGTTGTCACCAAGATTCCGCGTTTTGCGTTCGAGAAATTTCCGACCGCCGACGCGCGCCTGACGACGCAGATGAAGTCGGTCGGCGAAGTCATGGCGATCGGCCGCACCTTCCAGGAATCCCTGCAGAAAGCGTTGCGTGGCCTGGAAATCGGTCGTGATGGACTCAATCCGACAGGTCTGGATCTGAGCACCGAGGAAGGCGTGATCACGCTCAAGCGCGAACTGCGCGAGCCGAGTCCCGAGCGCTTGTTTTATGTCGCCGATGCGTTTCGTATCGGACTGACCTTGCCGCAGGTATTCGATCTGACGTTCATCGATCCGTGGTTCCTCGCGCAGATCGAAGACCTTGTCAGTACCGAAAAAACTATCGGCGATCAAGGTCTCGCGGCGGTTGATGCAGTGCGCATGCGCGCGCTCAAGCGCAAGGGATTTTCCGATTCACGTCTCGCCACATTGCTCGGCACCGACGAAAACGCGATGCGGCATTTGCGCCGCGCGTTCAATGTGCGTCCGGTCTATAAACGTGTCGATTCGTGCGCTGCTGAATTTGCCACACAAACCGCATATCTGTATTCGACCTACGAAGAAGAGTGTGAGGCCAATCCGACCAATCGCGACAAGATCGTCGTGCTCGGTGGCGGCCCGAATCGCATCGGCCAGGGTATCGAGTTCGATTATTGCTGCGTCCATGCCGCGATGGCGCTGCGCGAGGATGGTTATGAAACCATCATGGTCAACTGCAACCCGGAAACCGTATCCACCGATTACGATACGTCGGATCGTTTGTATTTCGAATCTGTCACGCTCGAAGACGTGCTGGAAATCATCGACAAGGAAAAACCGAAGGGCGTGATCGTGCAATATGGCGGACAGACGCCGCTGAAACTTGCCCGTGCGCTCGAAGCCAACGGCGTGCCGGTGATTGGTACGTCGGCGGATTCGATTGACCTTGCCGAAGACCGCGAACGTTTCCAGAAAATGGTCGAGAAACTCGGCCTCAATCAGCCGCCGAATCGTACCGCGCGCAATCCCGATGAAGCCTTCGCGCTGGCACGCGAGATCGGTTATCCGCTGGTGGTGCGACCGAGTTATGTGCTTGGTGGACGTGCCATGGAAGTGGTTTACGCCGACAGCGACCTGAAGCGTTACATGACCGATGCGGTGCGCGTATCGAACGATTCGCCAGTGTTGCTCGATCGGTTTCTCGACAACGCGACCGAAGTCGATGTCGATATCGTCTGCGACGACACCGGCGCGGTTTTGATCGGCGGCATCATGGAACACATCGAGGAAGCCGGCGTGCATTCGGGCGATTCGAGTTGTTCGTTGCCGCCGTATTCGCTCACGCCAGCGATACAGGATCAGTTACGCACACAGGTCACGCAGATGGCGCGTGAGCTGAAAGTGATCGGCCTCATGAATACGCAGTTCGCGATTCAGGGCGAGAAGATTTTTATCCTCGAAGTGAATCCGCGCGCATCGCGCACGGTGCCGTTCGTATCGAAAGCGACCGGTGTACCGCTGGCGAAAATCGCAGCGCGCTGCATGGTCGGAAAATCGCTCGCCGAGCAGGGCACGACGGTTGAGATGATCCCGCAATATTTCTCGGTGAAAGAAGCGATCTTCCCGTTCATCAAATTCCAGAACGTCGATCCGATCCTCGGCCCGGAGATGCGTTCGACCGGCGAAGTGATGGGCGTGGGTCGCAGTTTTGGTGCGGCGTTCGCGCGTGCGCACGAAGCGGCGAATATCGCGGCGCCCAAAGTCGGCAAGGCATTCTTGAGCGTGCGTGATGGCGACAAAGAACGTCTGTTGCCAGTCGCGCGCGAATTGCTGCGACGCGGTTTCAGCCTGGTTGCGACCAGCGGTACGAGTGCGTTTCTGGCCGAGCATGGGCTGGTTTGCGAGCGCATCAACAAGGTGCTTGAAGGGCGTCCACATATCGTCGATCTGATCAAGAACGGCGAGATCGTTTTTATCGTCAATACCACGGAAGGCAAGCAGGCGATTTCCGATTCGTTCTCGATCCGCCGCGGCGCATTGCAACAGCGCGTGACCTATTCCACGACGATCGCTGGTGCGCGCGCTTTGTTGCATTCGCTGGATTTCCGCGACAGCGGCGAGGTCAATTCGCTGCAGGAATTGCATCGCGAACTTGGCAGTCAATAACGGCCGCGCGGCAACCTCAGCGCCGCGCCGCCAACTCGCTTACAATCGAGTTTTGTTGTCATGGATCGAGCGCGCGCCGCGTTGCGCGATTCTTGTGCATTTGATCAATCATAAAAGTTTGTCGAGATCACTATGAAAAGAGCACCGTTGACACAAAAAGGCGTGGAGCGCCTGCGCGCCGAACTCGATCGATTGAAGACTACCGATCGTCCGCAAGTGATCGCGCATATTGCCGAGGCGCGTGCGCATGGCGACCTCAAGGAAAATGCCGAATATCACGCCGCGCGCGAGCAGCAGGGATTTATCGAAGGCCGCATCCAGGAGCTCGAAGCCGCATTGTCGTACGCCGAAGTGATCGACATCAGCAAGCTCAACGCCGGTTCGCGCATCGTGTTCGGCGCGACCGTCGATCTGCTCGAAGAAGGTGCCGAGAAGGAAGTCACCTATCAAATCGTGGGCGATCTCGAAGCCGATATCAAGCGTTCGCTGATCTCGGTCAGCTCGCCGTTTGCACGCGCCATGATTGGCAAGCACGATGGTGACACAGTGGAGTTTCAGGCTCCTAGCGGTGTGAAGACTTACGAGATTGTCGGCGTGCGTTACGAGGGCTGAGCGATCCGCTGACAGTCGAATGTATTTAGCAGCAAGGCGCTGATGTGCTGTATCTGTTGTTGCCGAACAAACGCCACTGCGCTGCCGATCCCGTTCTGGCGACAGGCACGCTGTCGCGCTGGTTGTCTCAAGGCAATCAGCAACCGGTTCTTGCGGGCGGACGCGAAGCGATCCTGCGGCAACGATTTCAGTTCGACGGCTCACCAACTCCGGTCGCTGCTTTGACGCGCGAACTCGACAGAGACGATGCCGGCAAACATCTGTGGCTACGCGCCGATCCCGCTTATGTTCGTGCCGACATGGCTGCTGCGCGTATGCTCGCTTGCGGCGAACTCGGGTTGACCCAAGACGAAGCGGATATGCTCGGCGCCAGCTTGCAGCCATTGTTCAGCGAGTTCGGTTTGGCGCTCGAAACCACGACACCATCGCGCTGGTATTTGCGTTGTCCCGCGACTGAATCCCCGCCTGAATTTGCGGCGCCTGATGCAGTTCTGGGCGATGATCTTTATTTGCATATGCCGAGCGGCGATCTCGGCAAACGTTGGCGACACCTCCTAAGCGAAGTACAAATCACGCTGCACAACCATCCGCTCAACACGACGCGTGCTGCGCGTGGGCAAGTGCCGATCAATAGCGTTTGGTTCTGGGGTGGCGGCGTGCTGCCCCAATCGATAAAAACCGATCTGAATCGCGTGATCAGCAATGACGAGGTCGTTCTCGCCTTGGCTGGGCGTGCGCAGATTGTTGCGTTGACTTTGCCGAACCGGCTCACCGAAATTTTTGCCACGCTGGCTCGCGAAGAATCGGTGTTGCTCGATCTCGGCGAGTTGCGCGACGGCAGTGCGATCGAGCGCGACTGGTTGAGACCACTTGCCACTGCACTAAAAAACAGGTCCATCACAACGATCCAATTATTGTTCGCCAGCGGTGAATCCTGCGCCGTTCGCGCAACCGATCTTTGGCGTTTCTGGCGGCGTATCGAGCCGCTGCAAACAATCTCGGATGCCGACGAAATCGCGTCGATCATGGGCAGTAACGATGCTTCCGATTGATACATTTGCGCGTCGATGTAGTGGTCGCCTGCAGCGACGGATCGCACGATGAGCATCACGCGGATTCAGCGCCGAGCCGTATCCGGCGAATCGCACGGCTGGCCTGAAAGTGTCCATCCGGTATTGCGCCGCATCTACGCTGCGCGTGGCGCGCTGCATCCAGGCGATGTCGAATATCGACTAGCCGCATTGCATACGCCACAAACATTGTCGGGCGTCGCTACCGCTTGCGAGTTGCTGGCAAATGCGTTGCGCGATGATTTGCGTATCGTGATTGTCGGTGACTTCGATGCCGATGGCGCGACCGGCACCGCCGTGGCGATTCGCGGCTTGCGTGTGCTGGGCGCGCGGCAGGTGAGTTATCAGGTGCCGAATCGTTTTACGCACGGTTACGGATTAAGTCCGGCGCTGGTCGAAACCTTGCTGCCGCAGAAACCCGATCTGATCATCACCGTCGACAACGGCATCGCGAGTTTGCCCGGCGTGGCGCTGGCCAAAAGTCATGGCATTGCGGTGCTGATTACCGATCATCATCTGCCCGGTCTGCAGTTGCCGATCGCCGATGCGATCGTCAATCCGAATCTCGAAAAAGATCGGTTTCCGAGCAAAGCGCTGTGCGGTGTGGGCGTGATGTTTTATCTGCTGCTGGCCTTGCGCACCCACTTGCGCAACAACGGCTGGTTTGCGGTTCAAAGCTTTAGCGAGCCGGATCTTTCGGTACTGCTGGATCTGGTCGCGCTGGGCACGGTGGCCGATCTCGTGTCGCTGGATTTCAATAATCGTATTCTGGTCGAAGCTGGCCTCAAGCGAATTCGCGCCGGGCGCGGTTGTGCCGGTGTGCGCGCGCTGATCGATGTCAGCAATCGGCGAGTGCAGGCGATCACTGCCGCTGATCTTGGCTTTGCCCTGGCGCCGCGTATCAACGCGGCGGGTCGACTCGAAGATATGGCGCTTGGCATCGAATGCCTGATCACCGACGATGCCGCGCGTGCGCAAGCGTTGGCCGAGCAACTCTCCGCGATCAACGCCGAACGCCGCGAATTGCAGGTCACGATGGTCGAGCAGGGTGAAGCATTGGTCGCACGCTGGCGCGCCGCGCACGGTGCCGACACGCTGCCGGTTGGTGTGGTTTTGTTCGAGCAGGATTGGCATCCCGGTGTGGTTGGTCTGGTGGCATCGCGCTTGAAGGAATCATTGCATCGACCGGTGGTCGCGTGTGCTCCGGCGGGCGATGACAGTGATGAGCTGCGTGCCTCGGCGCGATCAATTCCGGGCTTCCATATTCGTGATGCGCTAGCCGAAGTGGATTCGCGCCATCCAAATTTGATCCTGCGTTTCGGCGGTCATGCGATGGCGGCTGGACTAAGCTTGCGCGCGCACAATCTGCACGAATTTGCGGCCGCGTTTGATTCGGTCGCGCAAGAACGCCTGGCGCCGGAGCAACTCGAAGCCGTGATGTTGAGCGATGGCGAACTTTGTGCCGAAGATTGCACGCTCGATCTTGCACAACAACTGCGTTACGCCGGACCGTGGGGGCAGAATTTCCCCGAACCCATTTTCGATGGCGAGTTCAGCGTGGAATCGTGGCGCGTCGTCGGTGAAACGCATCTGCGCCTGAAGCTGAAACCCGTTTCTGGTGCGGCAGCAATCGACGGAATCCTGTTCGGCGGCTATCGTGGCAGCGCGCCGCCCGCACGGCTGCGCGCTGCTTACCAACTGGATATCAACGACTGGCGTGGCGAGAGCAGCCTGCAGTTATTACTGCGGCATATCGAGACGATTTAGTCTTCGTCGAACTTGATTTACGCAGTCCTTCAACCAGGCGAGCGCGCCGGAAGCAAGGCCTTCTCGCACTCAGTTACTGCCGATCCGCGTATGAAGTCCGGCAAAGATAGGCGGGATTGGAACTGGATACGATTTGGATAGTGTGGGCACCTCCGCTGTGTTGCGGAGGCATTCCTGCCAGCGTGATGTCCGAGGGCGTGGGACACTGCACAAGACCAGCGCGAATAAGTTGCCTTTTTGGACTTTGCGGGATCTTCAGTTGCCGAACCCGTCCTTGAAGATATCCGCGCCGGTTAGCGCGATGTCGTCAAGATAGAGGTACGCGGCACCTGTGCTGTGGTTGATCAAACATATCGTTTGCACGGTAGCAGGGGAACTCGAAGACGCGACCGCAAAAAAAGGAGATGCGAAGGGGACTTGAAACTGAATCCACGTATTCACTGGAAGCGGAGCGCCGTAGAGGTCTTCCAGATGCAGGAAATGAGGATTGTTGTTGACGTCATAAATGGCTAGAGACGTCAGCGTGGTTGAACTGCTTCCCGCATTTACCCAAAACATGACGCCGTCGTAGTCACTTGATGTGGAATATGTCGTCGGTGCAAGCCAGCCTGCTCCGTTGTTGTCTGGCAGTTTGGTAATTGCAACAGCTGCGGTTCCGCTATGCACAACAGTCGTTTCTCCAAAGAAACTGCCGCCGCTGCAGATAGCACTCGAATGATTGAAACCATTTTTGTCCGCGTCATCAAAAACAATCAAATTGCCGGTAGCGCCATAGGCATTGATTGCAGCGATAGCGGAGAACATTAGAGTCCATGATGAGTACCTATTCATCGCTTCACCTTTTTCGCCACGGGGGCATTGCTATCGACTGCATGTTACGCCGAAATTCCCTGCTCACGTCATACCACGCATGATGGCTTCGATTCACTTTGACTCCGTAACAAAGAGATGAGCCATGCAGTGGGATATGTCTCGTTTCGGGTGCAGATTTGCTAAGATACGGAATCCATATTGCAGTGCAGCGAAACCGTCATGATCGAGACCAATCCCATCCGTTTCCGCATCGACGACCTGGTCAGGCGGGTTGCCTCGTTACGGGGGTATCTTTGACTTCGATGTCAAAGCCGAGCGGCTTGAAGAAGTCACGCGCGAACTCGAAAGTCCTACCGTTTGGGAAAACCCGCAGCGCGCCCAGGAGCTAGGCAAGGAGCGCGCGCAGCTTGAGCGTGTGGTCGGCGGCATTCGTACGTTGACTGAGGCGTTACATGACGCTGGCGAGTTGCTCGACCTGGGCATCGCTGAGGAAGACGAAGATACGATCAAGTCCGTCGCCGATGATGTGGAGACGCAAGCGGCGCATGTCGAGAAACTGGAATTTCGCCGCATGTTTTCCGGCAAGATGGATGCGCATAACGCGTTTGTCGATGTGCAGGCCGGTGCAGGTGGCACCGAGGCGCAGGACTGGGCGGAAATCCTGCTGCGTATGTATTTACGTTGGTGCGAGAACAAGGGCTGGAAAGCCGAGCTGCTTGAAGTCAGCGCAGGCGAAGTGGCCGGCATCAAGAGTGCGACTTTCAGTGTCGAGGGCGAATACGCCTACGGTTGGCTCAAGACTGAAATCGGCGTGCATCGACTCGTGCGCAAGTCGCCGTTCGATTCGGATAATCGTCGCCATACGTCGTTCTCATCGATTTTCGTCAGCCCCGAAGTGGACGATGAAATCGAGATCGATATCAATCCGGCCGATTTGAAAACCGACGTGTATCGTTCCTCCGGCGCGGGGGGGCAGCACGTCAACAAGACCGAATCTGCGGTGCGTATTACGCATGTGCCAACCAATACAGTTGTGGCCTGCCAGACCGAACGATCGCAGCACGCCAACCGCGATCGCGCGATGAAGCAGCTCAAGGCTAAACTTTACGAGCTCGAAGTGCAGAAACGCAATGTCGAGAAAGACGCGCTCGAAGCCACCAAGTCGGATATTGGTTGGGGCAGCCAGATTCGCTCGTATGTTCTGGATCAATCGCGCATCAAGGATTTGCGTACCGGCGTGGAGCGTACCGATACGCAAAAAGTACTGGATGGCGATCTCGATGAGTTCATCGAAGCGAGTCTCAAGACCGGTTTGGAAGCGGGTGCGAAGCGGGTGAATCAATAATGATTTTTATCGAGAACGAAATTCTATGAGTGGCAAGATGGTCGAGCTCGGAAGCGAAGTTGAGGCCGGCGCGGATGCTATTGCGCTGCCGCCCGAGGAAAACAAACTGATCGCCGAGCGTCGCGCCAAACTCACTGCGTTGCGTGCGCAAGGCATCGCGTTTCCGAACGATTTTGTGCCGGATGCATTCGCTGGCGATCTGCAAGCCGAGTTCGATGGCAAGACATCTGAAGAAATCGAAGCGCTGGCGCGTCGCGTGAAAGTTGCTGGTCGAATTCTGCTCAAGCGGGTGCAGGGAAAAGTCAGTTTCGTCCAACTGCAGGACATGAGTGGTCGCATCCAGCTGTTTATTCATTCGGCCACGGTCGGCGAAATTTACGACGCATTCAAGGGCTGGGATAGCGGCGATATTGTCGGCGCCGAAGGTCTGCTGATGCGCACGAAGACCGGCGAGCTTTCGGTGAAAACCAGCGGCTTGCGCCTGCTGACAAAATCACTGCGCCCCCTGCCGGAGAAGTGGGCTGGTCTGACCGACACCGAAACACGTTATCGCCAGCGTTACGTCGATTTGATCGTGACACCGGAATCGCGCCGGGTATTTCAGTTGCGTTCTCTGGTAGTGCGGCATCTGCGCAATTATCTTGACGATCGGCGTTTTCTCGAAGTGGAAACGCCGATGATGCATGTGATTCCCGGTGGCGCCACGGCGCGTCCGTTCGTGACGCATCACAACGCGCTGGATATGGATCTATATCTGCGTGTCGCGCCAGAGCTGTACCTCAAACGCCTGACTGTTGGCGGTTTCGATCGTGTATACGAGATCAATCGCAATTTCCGCAATGAAGGCGTCTCGACGCGGCACAACCCCGAATTCACCATGCTCGAGTTGTATCAGGCCTACGCCACTTACAACGAGATCATGGACATCACCGAAGGCATGATCCGCAGTGCTGCTGAAAGCGTGATCGGCCGAACCGCGCTGACGTGGGAAGGGCGCGAGATTGATGTCGGTCCGGCGTTCAAACGCTGGCGCATGGACGATGCCGTGCGTGAGCACAATCCGGAAATCGGCGCGCACGAAATGCGCGATCGCGATGCCCTCGCGCGGCATTGCGAACGATTGAAGATCCCGGTCAAACCGGGTTACGGCTGGGGTAAATTGTTGCTCGAAATTTTCGAGCGCACGGTCGAAGCGATGCTGATCCAGCCGACGTTTATTACCGCGCATCCGGTCGAAGTTTCACCGCTCGCACGCGAGAGCGATACCGATCCCGGCATCACTGATCGTTTCGAGTTGTTCGTGGCCGGCAAGGAAATCGCGAACGGTTTTTCCGAGCTCAACGATCCGGAAGATCAGGCCGCGCGTTTTCTTGCGCAGGTACGAGCGAAAGACGCCGGTGATGATGAAGCCATGCATTTCGACGCCGACTATATCCGTGCGCTCGAGTACGGCATGCCGCCGACGGGCGGTCTCGGTGTGGGCATTGATCGCTTGATCATGTTGCTGGCTGATGTGCCGTCAATCCGGGATGTTTTGCTGTTTCCGTACATGCGGCCAGAGAGCTGACTGCAGCCTCAGTTTGCAGTTGCAATTGATGGATCAGGAGCATGTCTGGGCGGATAAAATTCTTTCTGGACAATACGTGTTTTGGTCAATCCTGCGAGCATGAAATCGGAAGACGCGATCACGCTATCGGTAGCTGATTCAGATTTTTCTTGTGGTAAGCTCAAAGCGATGGTGATGCAAACCATAATGCGTCGGGATAAACGCATAGCGCTGCGTTGATGGAATCGGAATTTGGAAAAAGCGGCCGCCGAACGGCGTGGAGTGACTATGAACGTTCTTATCGTTGATGACCAACAATCGGCCCGATTGATGCTCCGCCACGTTGTCGAAGGCATCGGCCCGGATCTGAACGTTTTCGATTTTGAAGATTCCAATGAGGCCTTGCGCTGGGCCGACATGCATCGGCCTGATTTGCTACTGCTCGACTACCGCATGCCGGGCATGGACGGTTTGGAATTTGCGCGTCGTTTTCGCCGCCCGCTGATTCATCGTGATGTGCCTATCGTCCTGATCAGCGTGGTCGGTGAAGAGCCGATGCGCCAGGCTGCGCTGGATGTCGGTGTGATGGACGTCATGCTCAAGCCGGTTCGACCTCGCGAACTGCGCTCACGCTGCCGCAATCTGCTCGCGATTCGCCGCCAGGGCGAAACCGTAAAGGAGCGCGCGCGTTCGCTGGAGCGCCAGGTTTCGCTGGGTTTGTCCGAGGTCGAATCGCGCGAACGCGAAATGCTGTTCCGTCTTGCCAAAGCCATTGAGTATCGCGACTCCGGCACCGGTATTCACCTACTGCGCATGGCGCGTTATGTGGGCTTGATTGCCGAAGTACTGGGCCTGCCAGATGAAGAGGCGCGCATGATCGAGCTGGCTGCGCCGTTGCACGATATCGGCAAGATCGGTACGCCGGATGCCATTCTGCTCAAACGCGGCAGCCTCACGCCCGAAGAAATCATCATCATGCGGCGCCATCCCATCGTCGGCCATGACATTTTGCGCGACAGCAATAGTCGATTCGTGCAGATCGGCGCCTTGATCGCGCTGCGCCATCATGAGCGCTACGACGGCGCAGGTTATCCCGATGGCTTGGCAGGCGAGGACATTCCATTGCCCGCGCGTATTGTTGCGCTGGCCGATGTGTTCGATGCACTTACCTCAGAGCGCCCGTACAAATCCGCGTGGAGCAACGCTGAAGCATTCCGCTACGTTCGCGAGCAAAGAGGCAAGCATTTTGATCCGGCGTGCGTCGATGCGCTACTCGCCAATGAAGCCCGTATCGTCGATATCCAGAATGCGGAATTGTTGCCGAGTCATTTGAGTTTTTGAACAAGCGCGAAAGTTATTTTAAATGACACCTATTCTGAGCGCAAATAAACTGCGTAGTAGTTTTTTTGGTGTTGATAAAATTTATTCGAAATTTGAATTTATTGCAAAAACGTTGAGAAAATGACAAACGAGCTAGATTCCTCACAAATTCAAACAATGCTTACAGGTTTTCTGGCCGAGCATTTCGATGTCCCTGCAGAAAAGACTGCTGATAATCCGACGTTCAAAGAGCTGTGCATCGATTCGATAATGATGCTGGACATCATGTTGGAGATCGAAGATCGACTCAACGTGAAACTAAAAGATCTGTCGATGCCTTCCAATCCAAGGTTGAGTGATATCGTTACGTTGATTGAGCGCAATCAAGCAGCAAATAAAGTTTAGTTATGGCGAGCGTCCATGATGTTGTTGTCACAGGTTTGGGAGTGATATCTCCTATTGGCAACAATGTATCCGAGTTGTTGAATAGTTTGCGCCGCAATCTCTCGGGCATTGCTCTATGGGAGTCTCCACTTCTGACGAAGAAGCTGCCTGCAGGAATTGTCGACCGCGATTTCACCAGCGAATTTACCAAGCTCGAACAACCTTACCTTGATCGTTGTTCTCAACTAGCCATCCTTGCTGCGCGGCAGGCAGTTGTAGATGCTGGATTCGACCAATTCTTGGACTATCGGCAACGCGCGGGACTTTTTTATGGCTCGGTCGGCGGTGGCGTCAAAACTGAGCACGATTGGGTAAATCAGTTTTATACCGAGCACAAGCAACTCTCAAAGCCCTACACCATCATGGCGTGCATGTTGAATGCTGCCCCCGCACAAATTTCGATACGCCAGCAAATTTTGGGTCCGGTAATGACCCATAGCAGTGCATGTACTTCATCCGGTGCTGCGATCGGAGATGCGTATCGTGCAATCCGTCATGGATATCTCGATGTTGCTGTTGTTGGCGGTGCGGAGTCTGCGCTTACGCCCACGTTCATGGCGTTGTGGGGCGGATTACGAGCGCTGGCGGATGTTGATCCTGATGATGTTGCGAAAAGCTGCCGACCCTTTTCCAGAAATCGAACCGGCTTGGTCCTGGGAGAAGGCGCAGTCTTTATGGTCATCGAGTCGCGCGAAAATGCATTGAGGCGTGTAGCCAGCACTTACTGCACTTTGTCAGGCTACGGAATTGCCTCGGATGGCTATCACATCGGCTCTCCCAAGAGTGAGGGGCAGGTCGCCACATTACGCGCGGCATTGTCGGATGCGGATTTGCGTGCGGAGCAAATAGACTATGTAAATGCGCACGCAACAGCCACTGCCGGCGGCGATCCTATTGAGGCTACGGCACTACGTGAGGTTTTCACGGCGGTGCCGGTAAGCTCAACTAAAGCTATCCACGGTCATTTATTAGGGGCTGCCAGCGCTATGGAATTGGTTGCGACGGTTCTGGCCATCAATCAATCGTTTCTTCCGGCAACAGCACATTTGGATGAAATTGATCCAGCATGTGATCTCAATCATGTCGCAAACACACCGATTTTCGATCATGACATCAGCCATGCCTTGTCACTGTCTGCCGGATTTGGCGGCACCAATGTGGCACTGATCGTCTCAAAGGATCACGATTCACCGCGCAAAGCATTCTGATCGTTACAATTAAGTAGCCACAGAATCGTGGTTGCCAATTGAGGAAGAATGTTATGGGCGTCATCGAGTTTGTCGGACCGTTACAATTATCTCGGGTAGTGACGAGTTACAAGGCTAACCAGAACAACACGCTCTGGATAACCATGAATCAATCGCCAGTCGGCAAGAGCCAGTATTTCTCGCTGGACCTTCTGCACGAGGTCTGTGCCCTGCATAAAAACATAGCAAGTAATGGGGGGGGGTGGCCATCAAATGGCTTGATGCAGCCGATTCACTATGCTGTATTGAAGTCTGGACACCCGGATTATTTTAGCCTGGGCGGTGATTTGGGCCATTTCCGCGAATGCATACGGCTGCTCAACAAGCGCGGGCTTCGTGACTACTCAATGTTGTGTGTGGACATGATCTACGATTGGTCTACACAGCTAAATCGCCAGTCAACGACCATCGCCTTGGTGCAAGGACGCGCACTTGGTGGTGGTTTCGAAACTGCGCTCGCGGCCGATTTCATCATTGCAGAAGAACACAGCGAATTCGGATTTCCGGAAATCCTGTTTGGTTTGTTTCCGTGCACAGGTGGCATGAGTTTGTTGGCTAGGCGGGTTGGTGTGTACGAGGCCGAACGCATGATGACCAATGGCAAAATGTATTCCGCCGTCGAACTCAAGGCAAAAGGTGTCGTTGACGAAATATGTCCAAAAGGCCAAGGCGAGATGTTCGTCGAGAAATTCATCGCTTCTCACAGTAAAAATCGGACTGCACGTCTCATGTTGCAGCGTGGTCGGCATCGCCTGGCGCGGCTCGACTATGAGGAATTGCGCACAGTCGTCGAAGAGTGGGTAGAGGCGGCCATGGCTTTGTCTAACGATAATCTGCGAGTAATGGACATGCTAATTCAGATGCAGCGAGCTAGCGTTGCTAGTTGATGTGGGAATAGTTTCTGCGACAGCTTTGCGCAATGCGTTTACCGTCATGCGAGAAGCATCGCGCAGATCTGCCGCAAGTCGTTCGCACGATGATTCAAGCTCGTTGCTGGAGATGATCATCAGGTTGCCTGCCAATGCAACCAGGCGCACGGCCCCCACATTGGCGCATACGCCTTTCAGTGCGTGTGCGGTGTCTCGAATCGATGTGTAGTTCCTGCCAGCAAGCGCATCTATAAGCTGTTGGCAGGAGCGCACGATGTCATGTTCTGCCTGGGTTAGCAAAATGGGCAGGAACTCTGGTCGTGCACTGACCTCTCTGAGTTCGTCGAGAATTTCGGGATCCAAGGCATTGACGGGAACGACCGTTAGTGCGGGGCGTCCGCTCTTTACTGGCTGAACAAGTTCTTTAGCCAACGTGGGGTTGGTGAGCGAAGCATCTTCTTCTGAATGAATCTCGATCTGTACGAGCGCTTTTCTCAAGATTGCGAGATTGATGGGTTTATAAAGCACTCCTGCGCTGCCTGTTGCCTTGAGTCGGGTAGCTGTTTGCGCAGTCGCATCTGCAGTCAGAAATAGTGCCGGTGCAGTGCGCGATCGTCCAAATTGATACGTTTGCAATACGCGAATTCCATCCATATCACCCAGATTGTAGTCCAGCAGCAGAAGGTCAAAGTCATGTTTAGCCAACATCTCCAAAGCCTCCATGCCGCTAGTACAAGTCGTAACTTCGTGGTGATCTATTTCAAGTAGTTCCTTCAGCAGCAACAGATTGGTGACGTTGTCCTCTGCTACCAGAATGCGTTTGGCTGAAACAATTTCAGGGCTAATTTTTTCCGATGCGGGGAGGTGTTCTACAGCTACTCGCTGCAGTTTCAGCTCGAACCAAAAGCAACTTCCCTGATCTAGAACACTCGTGAATAAAATCTCGCCACCCATCAGCCCTACCATTTTCTTGGACAGAGCAAGTCCCAGTCCGGTCCCGCCGTAACGCCGATTTACCCCCTCTTCGACTTGGGAGAACGGCTGCCACATTTGTTTGTGGAAAGACTCGGGAATGCCGATTCCAGTATCCGTAATACTGAAGCGTATTCGATATTCTGACTTGCTTTCTCCGAGCAGCTGGACCGCGAGGTTCACGCTCCCGATGCTCGTAAATTTGATCGCATTCCCGACCAAGTTCAAAAGGATTCGATCCAAATGGTGTGCATCTGTATCTACGCAATCGACAATCGTGGTGTCGATATCCAGCCGAAACGAAATATCTTTTTTTGCCGCCATCGTTTCGAAAGTATTGGCCAGCATCTCCAGTTGCTGTCGCAGGTCTGTGGGAGTAAAGATTACCGAGGCGATCTGCGATTCAAATTTTGCCTGATCAAGCAGATCATTAATTTCCTGAAGCAGATTTTCCGAAAGCGCAAGAATTGTGTCGGTTCTTTGAATGACCAGTCGATCACTGGATTCGACGGCGAGAAGTTCAGCCGCGGCAACTATTCCAGTCAAAGGAGTCCGTAGTTCGTGACTTACTTTCGCCAGCAGTTCGGACTTTCCGCGGCTTTCAAGTTCGGCCTGTTCGCGTGATTCGCGAATATTCGTGATCAGTTTGCCGGCATACATCGGCACAACAATCATTGGTACCAGTAATGCAACCCAGAAGATACTGTGCTGTTGCCAATATGGGTCGTACAGCAATATCAGCACGAAGCAGATGATTGACGCCATCTGGCAAAGGTGCATGAGCGGGCGCCCGGTACGGAAGCCAAATCCCAGCGTTGTGAACAAGTAGAAGCCGGCAACCAGACTCCCGTATTCGCCGGTTAGTACGATCCAGATCGACAGCACCACCGGATCAAAAATGGCAGTAGCGATCAGCAGGTATTGAAGTACTGAATATGAGCTCCTGCGGATCAGTTGGTAGGGGGAAAGCGCATACACGCAGTAGGCGGCTGTCAGGCTGAGGAACCAAACCTCAACTCCACCCGGCGTAAGAAAAAACATCACCAAATCACTGATGATTACGGGTACCGCGACGTATAGCCGAACCTTCGCCTGTGCGAATAAAACCTCTCTCAGACCCGATTCGGTTTTGTTGTGCACACCTTCAATAAAATTCAGTTTCATAAATTCTGGGCATTGTTCATTGCGAGCATGGCGGGGCTCAAAAATCCCCAGCAAGGACAAAATTATGTATGAAATGAGCTGTACTTTAACTGCATTTGTTTGTTTGTAGAATTTTTGGCAGTAAGCAGGCGAATTTATCCGCCCGGATGCTTTCATGAATCCGCATCAGGTAGGCAGGTTTATTGCTTTTGATGTCAGCGAAGCGTGACGACGAAATTTCGCTGTGCAGTCACCGTTTCTCGGGAAAGTACTCTGCCAGCTGCGATTGATAGGCAATAAGTCGCGAGCTGGAGCCGTCGGCATTGAGCTAACGGCTTGAGTAGTGCTTCATGTGCTAGCACCATTTGATTCGACACTGGTTGGTTGACCATCATTCTCTGTTGGTCAACAGTCTAAGGTACCGGCCTCCCGTCTGAATGGGACAATAAAAGTCAGGCAGCGGCGGGCGCTGCATCCCGCAACTCGCGACGCAGGATTTTTCCGACGTTGGTTTTCGGCAACGAGGTGCGGAACTCGATCACCTTCGGCAATTTGTATCCGGTCAGGTAAAGCTTGCAGTGCGCGCGCAGGTCTTCGGCAGTCAGGTTCGGATCTTTCTTGACCACGACGAGCTTGACCGCCTCGCCGGATTTTTCGTCGGGCACGCCGACGGCGGCGACTTCGAGTACGCCCGGATGCAGTGCGACGACGTCTTCGATCTCGTTCGGATACACGTTGAAGCCCGACACCAGGATCATGTCTTTCTTGCGATCGACGATGAAGAAAAATCCGCGTGCATCCATGTTGCCGATGTCGCCCGTTTTTAGCCAGCCATCGGGAGTAATGCTTTTTGCGGTGTCTTCAGGACGTTGCCAGTAACCTTTCATCACTTGCGGGCCGCGGATGCAGATTTCGCCGTTCTCGCCTTGCGGCAGCAACTTGCCGTCATCGTCCTGAATCGAAAGTTCAGTCGACGGCACCGGCAGTCCGACGGAGCCGGAATATTCGATTGCGGTCATCGGATTGTCGGTGGCAACGGGCGAGGATTCGGTCATGCCGTAACCCTCGATGAGGACGCAGCCCGTGGTTTTTTTCCAGCGTTCGGCGACCGCGCGCTGCACCGCCATGCCGCCGCCGAAAGAGGTGCGCAAAGTGGAAAAGTCGATTTCGTCAAAGCCCGGCGTGTTCAACAAGCCGTTGAACAATGTATTCACGCCGGTGATCGAAGTGAAGCGCGATTTTTTCAGTTCCTTGACGAAACTCGGCATGTCGCGCGGGTTGGTGATCAGCACGTTCAACCCGCCGAAGTTGATAAACACCAAGCAGTTACAAGTCAACGCAAAGATGTGATACAGCGGCAACGCGGTGATCATGATTTCCTCACCGAGTACCACCACGGATTTGAACCATGCGCCGACCTGTTGCATGTTGGCGACCAGGTTGCGGTGCGTCAACATCGCACCCTTGGCCACGCCAGTGGTGCCACCGGTGTACTGCAGGAAAGCGACATCGTTCGCCGCAATCTCCACCGCAGGCAAGCTCGCGCGCGCGCCCAAGGCAAGCGCCGAGGTGAACGAAATCTTGTGCGGAATAATAAATGCAGGCACCATTTTCTTGATGTGCTTGACGGCGAAATTGGTGATCAGCGATTTCGGAAAATCCAGCATGTCGCCGATGCGTGTGACAATCACGTCTTTGCACGGAGTTTCATGCAACACTTCGGCTACCGTTGCGGCGAAATTTTCCAGCACCAGAATGGCGCTGACGCCGGCATCATTGAGCTGGTGCTTGAGTTCGCGCGAGGTGTACAGCGGATTGGTATTCACCACGATTAAACCGGCACGCAGCGCACCGAAAATCGCGATTGGGTATTGCAGAAGATTCGGCATCATCAAGGCGATGCGATCACCTTTTTCGAGCTTCAGCGTGTTGCGCAGGAATGACGCGAATTGCATGCTGAGTTGATCAAGCTGGCCATAGCTGAGCACCTTGCCCATATTCGAGAACGCAGGCCGGTCGCGATATAACGCGCAGGATTTTGCGAATACGGCCGGGATCGAGCTGAACTCATCGGCATCAATCTCGGCGGGCACGCCCGGGGCATAACTGGCGAGCCAAGGTTTTTCAGCACTCATCAACGCATCTCCTGGATGGCTTGGAATATCACGCAAACACGGCTCCAACACCGTATTCCGAACACGCGTTCGATTTGAGCACAGCAGCACAGTGCCTACAAGGCGCGCTGCAGCGAAAAATGCCGAGCGATGACCCCGATTTTGCATGCCCAGCAAGTTCGGTCTTCGCACGCATAAAAAACGCCCGGTTGTGCCGGGCGTCTGGATTTGGATCAGGTCAATACGACGATCATCACGCCGCCTTGCCGGCGGCATCGTTTGGCGATTTGGCCAGTTGGCGCAACACATACGGCAGGATGCCGCCGTGACGGTAATAGACCACTTCTTTCGGTGTCAGCAGCAGCACCTGCACGGTAAAGCGTTTTTCGCCAGCGCTGCCCGTGGCGACGATTTCCAACTGCTTGGCGGCACCGTCATGCAGCCCGGCGATTTCGAAAACTTCGTCCCCGACAAGACCAAGACTCTGCGCATTTTCACCCGGCAGGAACGACAACGGCAGCACGCCCATGCCGACCAGATTCGAGCGATGAATGCGCTCGAAGCTCTCGGCAATCACTGCTTTCACGCCGAGCAACATCGTGCCCTTGGCCGCCCAGTCACGCGACGAGCCCGTGCCATATTCCTTGCCGGCGATCACCACCAGCGGCACCTTGTCGTGCTTATAGCGGATTGCGGCATCATAGATCGCAAGCTTGTCGCCGCTCGGATAATGAATCGTGTTGCCGCCTTCCTCACCGCCGAGCATGCGGTTCTTGATGCGGATATTGGCGAACGTGCCGCGTACCATCACATCGTCGTTGCCGCGGCGCGAACCGTAGGAGTTGAAATCGACCGCTTCCACACCGCGTCCGATCAGGTATTTGCCGGCTGGCGAATCCTTCTTGATATTGCCGGCAGGCGAGATGTGATCAGTGGTGATCGAGTCACCGAAAAGGCCCAGCACGCGTGCGCCGTGAATGTCCTCGATCTTGCCGATTTCCAGACTCATGCCATCGAAGTAAGGCGGATTCTTGATATAGGTCGACGTATCTTCCCACTGATAAATATCACCATCCGGCGAGGCGATCTGGTTCCAGCGGCTATCGCCCGCGAACACATGCGCGTAGTTCTGTTTGAACATTTCCGGGCCGATGGTTTTGGCGATGAAATCGCCGATTTCCTTGTTCGACGGCCAGATATCCTTGAGGAAAACCGGCTGTCCATCACTACCGATGCCGAGCGGCTGCGTAGTCATGTCGATGTTCACCGTGCCGGCGATCGCATACGCCACCACTAATGGCGGCGACGCGAGGTAATTCATTTTCACCTCGGCATGCACGCGGCCTTCGAAGTTGCGATTGCCCGAGAGCACCGATGCCACTGCGAGTTCGCCATCGGCGATGCCCTTGCTGATTTCCGGCAGGAGCGGACCCGAGTTGCCGATACATGTGGTGCAGCCGTAACCGACCAGGAAAAATCCGAGCTTTTCGAGCTCAGTGAGCAGGCCGGCTTTCTTCAGATAATCCGTCACCACCAGCGAACCCGGCCCGAGCGATGTCTTCACCCACGGCTGTGCTTTCAAACCTTTCGCTGCCGCATTGCGCGCGAGCAGACCTGCGGCCAGCATCACCGCAGGATTCGAGGTATTGGTGCAGGAGGTGATCGCCGCGATCACGACCGCACCATCGCGCAAGTCGAACGCTTCACCATTGACTTCGCACTTGCTCACGGGTGACGGATTGACCGCCTCGTTACCGACCGCGGTGCCGCCACCTTCATTCGCAAAACGATCTTCGGCCGGCGTTTTCGGGTGACGTGCGTGGGTCAATTCGAGCACGGCTTCCTGATAATTTTTCTTGACGTCTTCGAGCAGGACACGGTCCTGCGGGCGCTTCGGTCCGGCCAGCGACGGCTTCACGCTCGCCATGTCGAGTTGCAGTGTGGCGCTGTATTCGGCATGCGCGTGGCCGGCCTCATGCCACATGCCTTGAACGCGGGCGTAGGCTTCGACCAGCGTGATGAGTTCTTCAGGGCGTCCTGACAAACGCAGATAATTCAACGATTCCTTGTCGATCGGGAAGATGCCGCAAGTCGCGCCGTATTCCGGTGCCATGTTCGCAATCGTCGCGCGATCAGCCAGTGGCAAATGCTCCAGTCCTTCACCGAAAAATTCGACAAACTTGCCGACCACGCCGTGCTTGCGCAGCATCTGCGTGACGGTGAGCACGAGATCGGTCGCGGTCGCACCTTCCGGCATTTTGCCGCGCAGCTCGAAACCTACCACCTGCGGAATGAGCATCGACGACGGCTGGCCGAGCATCGCTGCTTCTGCCTCGATGCCACCCACGCCCCAACCGAGCACGCCGAGGCCATTGATCATCGTGGTGTGCGAATCGGTACCGAACACGGTATCCGGGAACGCAAACCATTCACCGTTTTTTTCTTCGGTCATTACCACACGGGCGAGATTTTCCAGATTCACCTGATGCACGATGCCCGTGTTCGGCGGAACCACTTTGAAATTGTTCAGCGCTTTCTGGCCCCAACGCAAAAAGCTGTAGCGCTCCTGATTGCGCTTGAACTCGATCTGGCCGTTGATATCCAGCGAATTGGCGTGACCGTAATCATCGACCTGCACGGAATGGTCGATTACCAGTTCGGCCGGCGAGAGCGGATTGATCAGCGTCGGATCGCCGCCGAGCTTGACCATCGCATCGCGCATCGCGGCCAGATCGACCACGCATGGTACGCCGGTGAAATCCTGCAGCACGACTCGCGCGGGCATGAAGGAAATTTCGGTGTCGGGTTCCTTTTTTGCTTCCCAGTTCGCGACCGCTTCGATTTCCTTCGAGGTGACGTTGAGGCCGTCTTCCTGACGCAGCAGATTCTCCAGCAGAATCTTCATCGAGTACGGCAGGCGCTTGATGTCAAAGCGTTCGCCGAGTTTGGCCAGGCCACGAATGTGGTAGCTCTTGCCATTGACATCGAGGGTGGTGCTGGTGGAAAACGAATCGCTCATGCTGATCTCCTGTAGCGTCGGCGTAGGGGAAGGGGCGTATGAAACCGCCGCGCGAACTGCGTTCGGCAGTCCGGGTGGGATAGCTCGCTATTATGACGCATGCGGGCTTTCGCGTGAATGCGCAGTGGATAAATTTGTGTTGTGGTGCAGGGATTCAAGGACCAGACGGTGCTTGGGCGCTCGTCATCCCAGCGCAGGCTGGGATCCAGTTCTTGACGGCGCTGAAAAGAGAACTGGATCCCAGCCTGCGCTGGGATGACGGCACTTTTTTATTTGCGCAAACATCAATGCAGCGCAGTTTCGCCAATGCGCAATTACCTATGCGCGCGAACCCTCAACCATTGTCCAGCGTACTGCGAGTCAACAGCCCGCGCGCCAGCATCGCGTAATCGCGGCGGCGGAACAGCATGCGCCACGGACGTCCGCCGAGCTGGCGCCACAGTACTGCGGCGCGCACGGCGGCGAGCAGCAACGCGCGGATTTCCTCAACGCGTGCGATCTGCGTCAGATATAGCGGATTGCCCGGCACCACTACGCGCGGGCGCAACCGCGAGAGGTTATCGGCATACAGTTTCGACAGGCTCGCAAAAACCGCAGCGTGGGTTGGCCCGAGGTGTTCGGCTTGGCGTGCGCAGGATTCGATGCCCGTGCGCAGATTATCGAGGATGTCGCTGCGGCGCGACAGGCGGCGCTCGAGCTTGAGAATGCCGATGACCATACGCGTTACGGTGAGATCGCGCGTTTGGCCGTCCAGTTGCGCGATCAGCAGTTCTAGCCCGACACGCAGATTGGTCACGCCGCCGTAGATTTCCGCAGGCGTGTCGGCGTCGATGCGAAAAATACTGTCGATGCTCACGCGTTCACCGACCGCATCCGCACTACCGCGCGCAGCAACGTCGCGCACCTGCATGATCGCTTGATACAGCGCGGCGAGCGCGATGACTCGTCCCTCACGCATGCGCTGGCTCCAGCCCGCCGAACGGTGCATCGGTGGCATTGATGATGCCGCCGCCAAGACATTCGTCGCCGGCATAAAACACCACCGATTGGCCTGGTGTCACGGCGCGTTGCGGCGAGGAAAAAACCACCTCGCAACCGTCGCCATCGACGCGCACATGACAATCCTGATCGGGTTGACGGTAGCGGGTTTTCGCGGTGCAACTGAATTCACGCGACGGTGCATGCCCCGCGACCCACGACAATTGATCGGCAATCAAGCGGGTCGATGCGAGCCAGTGACTTTCTTGGCCCTGATCGACATACAGGATATTGTTGGCCACATCCTTGCCGACGACATACCACGGCGCGCCAGAAGAATCGTTGCGACCGCCGATGCCCAAACCTTGGCGTTGTCCGAGGGTGTAGTACATCAG
>JAYVTP010000205.1:0-3097 GCA_043788685.1 Pseudolysobacter sp.
CCGCCTGGAAACCGACCACGATAATGTAGGCGTTGATCACGGCCTCGCTGAAACCGAGCACGTACAGCGGCGCCAGCACCAGCACGCGCGTGCAGATCAGCTCCAGCATGTGCTGGCGCGAACCGGCTAGCCAATCCATGGTTTTCACGCTGTGATGCACGGCGTGATAGCGCCAGAAATACGGTACTTCGTGATACGCGCGATGGGTCCAGTATTGGGCGAGATCGGCGACGAGAATGCACAGCAGCAATTGAGGAATGAAACTGATGTGCTGCACGTATTGCTGGAAATCGCTGCTGACCAGCCAGCCGAACATGTGGTGAATGAGGAAGTTCACCGTCATCAGAATCAACCCGACAAGAAAATGATTGACCGCAAAATGTTTCATGTCGGTCTGCCATTCCTTGCGGAAAATCGCCTGGTCGCGGTACAGCGGAAACAGTTTTTCGATGACGACGAACAGCGTGGTCGAACCGAGCAGATCGATGATGAACCAGTCGAGGCCGATGTACGGCGTGTGATCGGTAAAATCGGTCACAACCACACGCGAACCACCGCACGCGACCGCAATCAGCACGAATAAAAACGCGACGATATTCAGATTGCGGCGGCGCCCGACCACGAGATTTTTCAGCGCCAGTCCACCGGCCAGCAACAAGCCGCCGAACAACATCAGGCGCAAGGTATCGACCGAATATTGGTGGCGCAATTCCGGCGTGGTCAGGTATTGCGGAAAATGAAACGCAGCGACCGCGAGCAAACTCAAGAATCCAAGTGACAACGCGATCACGCTGGAAATGATGCCATCGCCCGGTTGCATATGGCCGCTGCTGTGGAGCAATTCGGCGGTGCTGTCGACCATCGCATCGACATGCTGCACCGGCTTTTGCACGGCACTCTTGATGATCTTGCGAACGGATGGTTTGGCGGGCTCGGACATGACGTGATCTCCTGTGCCGCGCATGATGCCACGCCGCTGCGGCAATTGCGTAAATCCTTAGGTTTGTAAATTCGCGATTCGAATGATGCGATGGGTTGGGCGATACCAAACATTCATGACGTTGTACCGGGGCGACGGGCGTACCGGTTGTACTGGTGCAACGGGAGCAACGGGCGTTACCGGCATCACCGGGGCGACCGGACGCTGAAAAATTTCATGTGACTATGCGTTTGTCAACGCGCTGTATCGCGCCTCGGCGTATCCAGAATGCAGTCAGGCTAAAAACTAAGCCGTGCTGGAAAAACATTTCCAGCACGGCTGCATAGCGCGCTCGTTCTGAATGCACATGCGCGTATTCCCACGGCAATCGCGGTAATCGCGAAATCCGTCTGGCAGCGCACCGCAGATAGCGGAAATCTTTTTTTCGTTACACGCATGCGCGGCACGCAACCAAGCACCGCGATGATGTCCGATCTTTTTTGTGCGCAAGCGATAAGCGATATGGCGATCTCCGCAAAGTGCACAAAACTCAGCATGCGAAAGGTGACGATCGCGCCAAAGCATCGGCGCGCGATTTCAACAGCGCTGATCCATTCGCGGGCTCTTCCGAATAGCACGGCTAACGATTTCTCGCGACGGTTCACGCATCGCAAAAGCGTAGTTTTGCGCGGCGACTGCAGCGGAATGGATTTCACCGCACTGGCACCAACCGGCGATCAATTCAGCGCGTCACATTGCCTAATGGTCGAATCCGAAGTGACGCGCTATCAGCCTTGTGGGGAAATAAACCATGCGTAATATTCGTCGCTCCATGCTTGCTCTGCTCGCTCTGCTCATCAGCAGTGTCGCCCTCGTCAACGTTGCCTCCGCCCAGGCTAATGCCTGTGTTGCTCTGCTGGTCGGTGCGGGTTATGCCGCCGAGATGCGCGTCGTTTCCGGGTCGTTTCATACCGACTGGTCCAGCTCGTTCCCGATCGGCAAAACGGTCTGCCAGCCGCTCGCCGGCGTCAGCGACGGCAACAAGTTCAGCGTCGAGGTGCATGCCATTCTTGGCAAGACCAAAACCTGCACGCCGGACAACGTCACGCGTGTCGCCGCGAGCACATCCAACGTGACTTATCAGGCGTGGGGCACGACGCTGAGCGTGAAGTGTGAGGAGCCTACCGCAGCCGCCAACGCCGAGCGTGATGCAGCGACGATGATAGTCAGCCCCGACGGCCAGAAAGCGGCCACAGCCGCGGGAACAGAAAAGCACTAGCAACAACGTTGTGCCTCGGGCTGCAGCGATCCTGTTGCGGTCGCTGCAGCCCGATCTGATTCAAGCACGAGCATCGCAACGCTTGAGCAAATTCATCGCGCGCTGGACACGAATGTTAGAATTGGCGTTCTGCACTTCGCCAGCTGATGGATTGACTGTATGTCCGTGCCCGCCCCGCAAATCGATTTCAACTACACCCTCGACGACAAATTCACGCGCGCGCAAGGCCGCATTTATCTCTCCGGCGTGCAAGCGCTGGTGCGTTTGCCGTTGATGCAGCAGATGCGTGATCGCGCTGCCAAGCTCAACACCGCCGGATTTATTTCCGGTTATCGCGGCTCGCCGCTCGGTGGCCTGGATCTGGAGTTGTGGCGCGCCGGCAAACATCTCAAAGCCTCGAACATCGAGTTCAAGTCCGGCCTCAACGAAGACCTCGCCGCGACCATGGTGTGGGGCTCGCAGCAGGCGAATCTGTTCCCGGGCGCGAAGTACGACGGCGTGTTCGCGATGTGGTACGGCAAGGGTCCGGGCGTGGATCGCAGCGGCGACGTGTTCAAGCACGGCAACGCCGCGGGCACCTCGAAACTCGGTGGTGTGCTGGCGCTCGCGGGCGACGATCATGCGTGTCGTTCGTCCACTTTGCCGCACGGCTCGGAGCAGGAATTCGTCTCGGCGATGATGCCGATTTTGAATCCGGCCGGCGTGCAGGACATCCTCGACATGGGCCTGCTCGGCTGGGCGATGAGTCGCTTTACCGGGCGCTGGGTCGGCTTCAAGACGATTGCCGAAACGGTGGAATCCTCGGCCAGCGTCAACGTCAATCCGCATCAGCTCGATATTCTGCTGCCGGAAGATTTCGTCATGCCGATCGGCGGCCTCAGCATCCGCTGGCCCGATCC
>JAYVTP010000206.1:0-7354 GCA_043788685.1 Pseudolysobacter sp.
ACATCAATCGCTGCCAGTGTGAGTCCGGGCATCGCCGCAGATTCAAACCCTACCACCCACCAAGAAAGGACTAAGCGTATGTCGGAATATAAAACTTCAACGGAATACGCGCTCAGCGAAGACGACCGAACCTCGGTCGTGAATGCGAGTGAATCGGGCGTTTCCTGGGCGGCGATTTTCGTCGGCGCGGCGGCGGCGGCGGCGTTGTCGCTGGTGCTGCTGATTCTTGGCTTCGGCTTGAGTCTGTCGGCAGTATCGCCGTGGTCGAACACTGGCGCGAGCGCTACGACGATGGGCGTATCGACTATTGTCTGGCTCGCCTTCACGCAGATTGCGGCATCGGCTATCGGCGGTTATCTGGCCGGCCGCCTGCGCGTGAAATGGGTGCGTCTGCACACTGACGAAGTGTATTTCCGCGATACCGCGCACGGCTTCATGGCATGGGCTGTTGCATCACTCGGAACCGCCGCGTTGCTGGGATCCGCCGTCACCGGCATCTTGAGCAGCGGATTGCATGCGGGCGCTACGCTGGCTGGCGGCGTAGTGGCAGGAACTGCCACTGTCGCTACAGCAACCGCGAATAGTGATGCCGCTGCGGACGGCAGTCTTGGCTACTACATCGATTCGCTGTTCCGCAAGGATTCCGCGCATTCGGGTACACCAACCAATCCGGCAACACGCACGGAAGCGGTGAAAATATTTGCCAACGATATTCGTGTCGGCAACCTGCCCGAGGAAGACAAACAATATCTCGGCGGCGTGATCGCGCAGGAAACTGGCGTGGCACAGGGCGACGGCGAAAAACGCGCGAGCGACAAATTTACCCAAGTGCAGAAGGCCATCAGCGACGCGGAAAATTCTGCGAAGCAAGTGGCCGATACCGCACGCAAGGCGGCTGCCCATTCGTCGCTGTGGATGTTTGTGGCGCTCTTGCTCGGTGCGTTTTTTGCGAGCCTGGCGGCAACGTTTGGTGGTCGCCAACGCGACAGCCGCGCTTGATTCATATTCGATAGTTGATCTATCAGTTACCTGACCACGAGGAGAAATTTATGCGATCCATTTTGCTTTTGTTCCTGGGCGTGCCGATTCCGATCATCATCCTGATCGCGCTTTTCATGCGCTGATTTGATAACAAAGGCGGCCTCCGACGGGGCCGTTTTTATGCCTGATGAATCAACTGTCAATTTCGATGCTGCGGGTCTTCGGCCGCGTGGCGCGAATTTACGCATATTTCCTTTTGATTGCGCGTTGTCATGGCACAAAAAATTGAAACGCATGTCGCAGACAAGCGCACGCTCGCCCAAGCCAGTGAGGCGGGCTTGCGTTACACCAGCGATATCGAGCCGGGCTTGCGCCGCCGGCGCCAAGGCAAGCATTTTCGCTATTTTGACCGCAACGGCGTCGCGATCAGAGATCAGGTGGTGCTCGCCAGGATTGCGCGTCTCGCCATTCCGCCGGCGTATGCCGATGTGTGGATTTGCGAATCCGAACGCGGCCATTTGCAGGCGACGGGACGCGATGCGCGCGGGTGCAAGCAATATCGTTATCACGCGCACTGGCGCACTGGCGCACTGTGCGCGACCGCGACAAATGTGCGCGTGTGGTGGAATATGCCGAGCGTCTGCCCAAACTTCGGCGGCGCCTGCAACGTGACTTGAAAGTCGTCGGACTGGGCCGCGACAAGGTGCTCGCGGTGGTCGTCAGCGTGATGGCACAAACCCTGATTAATATCGGCAACGCAGCGTACGAATCCAGCAATAATTCCTACGGCCTGACCACCTTGCACAAGCGCCATGTCGCGTTCGCCGGCAATGGTCGCGCGATATTCCGCTTTCGCGGCAAGGGTGGTCTGTTCCATGAAATAGCCCTTGATGATGCGCGCCTTACGCGGCTGTTGCGGCGCTGTCGGCAATTGCCCGGTCAGTCGTTATTCCAGTACACCGACGCCGCCGGCGCGCGCCAGCATGTCGATTCCGGCATGGTCAACGATTACCTGCGTGAGGCGATGGGTGAGGAGTTCACGGCGAAGGATTTTCGCACCTGGGGCGGCACGCGCGCGGCGATCGTGGTTCTGGCAAAAACACCCTTGCCGGAAACCGTTTCAGCGCGGACTTCGAGCTTGGCCGATGCGGTAAAAACCGTCGCCGCACAGCTGCGCAACACACCGGCCGTGTGTCGAGTTCGTATATTCATCCGCTGGTGTTCGCGGCTTGGTCGGACGGCAGCCTGCACCGATTGATCGATGGCGGATTGCCGAACGACGAGCGCAAGCAGGAGCTTGGCGCGCTGCGATTCCTGCGCCAAAGATTGCGTCAGCGTCGTGTGCTTTCCGGCTGAATCGGCTGGCAAATAAACGCCGGCTCGGCGGCAATCAGCTCACCGGGCGCGTCGGCAATTCGAAGATGAAATCCGATCCGCCTTCCTCGCGTGGTTCGTAAGCCAGACTGCCTTGCATCGCACCGGCGAGTTGTTTGGCGATAGATAAACCGAGACCGGTCGATGACTCGCCTGAGGTTGGTTTGGCGCTCAAGCGAACGTAGCGCTGGAACAGCCGCGCGCGGTCGGATTGGTTGATGCCGGGGCCGCGATCGAGCACATGGATGCGCACAATGCCCGGGCTGCCGTGTTCCAGCAATACCCGCACTCGACTACCGGGCGGCGCGAATTTGAGCGCGTTACTGAGCAAGTTTTCGATCACGTGTTCACACGCGAGTGGATCGGCAAACGCCTCGATCGATTCGGTCGGATCAAGCTCGACGCGAATGCCTTTTTCGAGGCCGTACATGTTGTAGCGCTCGACCACTTCGGCCAAGCGCTCATCCAGCGCAAACGGCTGGAATGCATCCAGCGAAAGCGTATTGGCCGCTGCATTGCGGTTCAGGAAATCGTCGATGAAGGCGAGGGTGTGATCGGTTGAATCGATCAGCGAGGCGAGCAGATCCTGCGTGCGCGGATTGGCCAGCTCGGGGTCTTCAGCGAGCATCTGCACGCTGAAGCGGATCGAGGCCAGCGGGCTTTTCAAATCGTGCGCGACCATGGCAGTCAGGTCGTCGCAATCGCGCACTTTATGCACGAGTTGATCGCGCGAAAATTTCAGTTCCAGATGGGTGCGAACGCGGTGCAACAGTTCAAGCGAACGAATCGGCTTGATCAGGAAATCTACCGCGCCGGCCTGGAAGCAGCGCACCAGATCTTCTTCCTCGGTGGTGCCGGTGACGAAGATTACCGGAATCGCCGCGAGCTCGGGGTTTTCGCGAAAACGCCGACACAATGCCACGCCATCCATGCCTGGCATGCGCAGGTCCAGAATCGCCAGATCCGGCTTGCGCGCCATGCAGCGTTCGAGTGCTTGCGCGCCGCTGGTCGCAGGCAAGACATCGTAATTGTTTTCGATCAGCAAAGTGCCCATGTATTGCACATTGCCGGGTTCGTCATCGACCACCATTACCAATGGCGCGCGGCGCTGTTTGCCCGAAGGTACGGGCGTTTTTGTGCTGCGCATTTATGCACCTGATCCGTCTGGGTTGAATTGCCCGATGAGCGCCGGAAAACGATCCAGCTCACGTTCCATCGCGATGATGTCAAAGCGCGACACCGCGGTGTTCAGCCGTTCGCCGTAATCGCTCAACTCTGCCACATCGACCTGCAACGCAAGTTTCTTGATGCCTTCGAGAAAAAACAGCACATCGCGGTGCGCGAGACTGTCGCTGGCCTGCTTCCACGCATGCAGATGCAGCACCTGCAGACCGGCATTCAGATTGTCCAGCGTTGCAGCAGCGATGTCGCTGCTGCGCGGCGTATCCGCACCGATATCATGGTCGACATGCGTGCTCGGAAATCTGCGCCCCAACACCCGTGCGATTTCTGCAGTCAACGCTTCAACCGAGATCGGCTTGCGCACATAACCATCGAACTGGCGACGCAGTTCGATTTCTTCCTCGCGCATGCTCGAAGCGGTAACCGCGATCACCGGAGTATTGTTGAATTGCGGCAGATCGCGCAATTTTTTCAATGCGCCGCGACCGTCCAGCCGCGGCATGCGCACGTCCATCAGAATCAGCGTAGGGCACTCGGCCAGCGCCAGCGTGATGGCATGCTCGCCATCGACGGCCAGCATGATTTTCTGCGTATACGCTTCGAGGATGTCGACCAGCAACTCGCGGTTCAATTGAACGTCATCGACGATCAGAATTTTTTCGATATTGAGCGAGGTCAGATGATCAAGTGGCAGATGTCGTTGCGGCGAAGGTTCCAGTGCCGCAATCACTTTCACATTCGGTAGCAAAACACTGAATGTCGAACCCTCGCCGAGTTTGCTTTGTACCTGCAGCGTGCCCTGCATGACCTCGACCAGACGCTGCGTAATCGCAAGTCCGAGTCCGGTGCTCTCGTGCATGTCGCTGTCGGGGCGGCTACCCTGGTTGAACGGATCGAAGATCGATTTGATATCGTCTTTTGCGATGCCGCGCCCGGTATCGACGACGTTGAAAATCAAACGCACCAGTGAAGCATCATCAGCCATCGTTTCGCTGCGCGCTTCGAGCGTGATCTGGCCACCCTCGGTATATTTCACCGCGTTGCTGAGCAGGTTGACCAGAATCTGGCGTACGCGATTGCCGTCGATAGAGACAAAATCAGCCGATGCATTTTCGATCT
Source organism: Pseudolysobacter sp. (assembly GCA_043788685.1). Classification (GTDB taxonomy): domain Bacteria; phylum Pseudomonadota; class Gammaproteobacteria; order Xanthomonadales; family Rhodanobacteraceae; genus Pseudolysobacter. Next base: position 4,657 of record JAYVTP010000206.1, read on the forward strand.
GACTGTGCAGTTCGATGCCTTTATCCCTCGCCATTTGCGAGAACATGGCGATCAACGAATCGACCAGGTCGGCCAGGTTGATCGTGTCGTGGGCGAGTTCGAGTTTGCCGGATTCGATTTTCGAGAGATCCAGCACGTCGTTCACAAGCGCCAGCAAACCCTTGCTGCTGAGCACGATCGCATCGACGTAGCTGCGTTCCTTGTCACCCGTCACGCGCTGGGCAAGCAGGCGACTGAAACCGATAATGGCATTCATCGGAGTGCGGATTTCGTGGCTGATATTGGCGAGGAACTGGGTCTTGTTTCGATCGGCTTCTTCGACGCGTTCTTTTTCGATGCGCATCAATTCGCTGTGCTGTTGCGATTGCAAGCCGCGCCGCACAAACCATACGCCGATGATTCCCGCCAGCATCGAAATAATGCTGGCACTGATGATGGCAATATTGGTGTAGCGCAACTGTCCCAACAATTGCTGCCGCGCAACTTCTGCGCGTGTTGTGTTGACCTTTTGCAACACCGCCAGCGTATTACGGAAGTCATCCATCAACACCTTGCCTTGATTGCCCTTGACGATGGCGTAAGCCGCATCGGGTGATTGCGAGCGATAAGTGTCGATCGTCGCTGCCATTTCCTTGCGCTTGAGCCCCAGCGCATGCTCGATTTCACTGAGCAGACGCATGTCTTGGGGCATGTCGTGCAAAGCAGATTCGATATCGTCCAGGCTGGCCTGCAGCCCTTTTTCGGCATGCTGATAAGGTTCCAGATACGTTTCATTACCGGTTACCAGGAAACCTCGTTGCCCTGTTTCAGCGTCGAGTACCAGTTTTTCCAGACCATCCAACGAATTGTTGATATGGGTGGCTTTTACCCGTGCATTGAACAATCGCTTCGATGATGTGGTACTCGCAATCGAGATGATCGCGGAAACCAGCAGCACAAAAATGGCCAAGCTCAGCGACGCCAGCGCGAGTCGTCCAATGGGTCTTGAGGATGCCTTAGGCATTGCGCTATCGCTGAGGGCTAATGAGGGACGAGCAGCTTATCCCAAATTCAAAGACACAACTATGTCGAGCCTCAGGCTTGAACCAAGCCTACACAAATGCCGGAGAGTTTCGAACTTTCATCATGAGAGTAAACCAACGGGAGCGAAATCCAACTCGCTCCCGTTGCTATCGTCTCGACGTAGTAGTCGCAAATTAACCGCCGCGATTCTGCGTAGCTGCGGCAGTGCGCTTAGCCTGATCGAGCTCGGCCTTGGCATTTGACAAGGCAAGTTCGTAGGCAGTTTTCGCCTGTGTATTGCATGCATCCTTGGCGTCGCCGGCGAGCCCGCCGCAACGTTGTTGCTCCACCTTGTAGTCGCCCTCGGCCTTGGTCTTGACGACGTCGTATCGGGCATCAGCGGCATCACGCACATAAGTTGCGCTAGCCTTTGCGACATCCTTGCCGGCACTGTTGGCGGCATCGGCTACGTCGGCGCGTTTTTCGGCCATTGTGTCACGAGCCTGCTCTTGGGTCTTTTGCAAATCGCGCGCGGCATCGGCCACTACCTTGGCTTGCTTGTCCTGCGCCAATCGCAAATTTTCCGCCGCCTTGGCGTTCGCGGCGGTGACATCCTGCTGAGTTTTATCAGCTGTCTGCGGGCCGCATGCGGAAAGGGCAAGGCACGCGGTCATGGCTGCGGCGAGCAAAGAGGTATTGATCATTTTCATTGGCGAGTTCTCCATGGTTATAGTGCAGAATATTTTTTTTAGTTGGCTGCTGCAGGCGTACTAATCCAGAACGCACGCGCAGACAGAAGTTTTTCCTCAAGATACTAGCCGACCATCGACATTTTCAGATTGCGCATTTGGTCGTGACACATCCGCACCTTTGGCAGGTATTGCGCAATCACTTGCTGTACGCCGGAATCATTGACGTCTTCGGATGCTTCCTGGAACGCATGCAGCAAGCGATCCTCGGATTGCTCAAGTTGGGCGACGTAGGTCACGTCTTTTTCCTGCGACAGCTTGGCGCGGACATCGGTGTAAAGCTCGCGAAAGCTGCCGGCAAAAGTGCGATCACTCGACGGCTGTTCGCCGCGAGCGCGTACATGCTGCGACAACGCGCTGATCAGCTGCACCTTGGCATCCGCAATCGCACGGAATACGGTTTTCAAATGCGGGCTTTTCACTTGGCCGATCGCGTCGGAATAAAAATGTTCGCCGTCGCGAGTGATCTCGATGAGCTCATTCAATGTGGTTGCTGACTTGGTCATGATGGTCTCCGGTTTGTTCTGGTGCGGATGATTTTTCATACAACGTGACTGTCGGAAGGGTCACCGCTGGCACTGCACACGCTATGTAATGTCGTGATGCTTGTGCTGTATCAATCAACTTCCGTACCAACGGCGCCAACGAGGAAAATTGTGTGAAAACAATCGCTTGACCGACATGCTTTGGGCCGATCGGTTGCAAGATGCATGAGCTGGACGAATACGGCAGGCGCGCTGCATGGTCGGCGCGCCACGCAAAATTTCAATCTGCGCGCGTTCAGCGTTCCTTCAACAAAAAATCACGCGGTGCGCGTAAAGTTCGACATCTCTGAAAATCAGCGAGGCCTCATTCCATGACAAACGACACCACGCCGCAGGGCCGAATCCTGTTGGTGGACGACGACAAATCCATCTTGCGCACGTTTCGTTATTGCCTCGAAGACG
>JAYVTP010000207.1:0-6206 GCA_043788685.1 Pseudolysobacter sp.
TTTGTGCTGGCGCGCTATCAGCTTGCTCTCGCGTTGAGCCGGCTCGGCTTCGGCGATCTGGCGATCGCGCAGGCGAAACGTGCGTTGCAGCAACCGGGTCAGCAGGTCGATAGCGAGACCCATCGCATGCTGACGATCTGGCTGCATGAACTGAGCAGCGAATACGCCGAGGCAGTTCGCCTGCTGGAGGTGATACTGGCGTAGCAGACCTCGAATATCTCGTTGCGGCTGCGTCTGGTGTTCGATGCCGTGCGCGCGCATCAGCTCGACAAGGCGCGCGAAACACTGGATGCACTGGATCCGACAAAACTCGCACCGATCTGGGCCGCACGCTGGTATTACTGTCGCTCCGACGTCGATGCCGCCTCTGGCAATTTCCGCGATGCGGTGATTGATGCGCAGCAGTCGGTCGAATTTGCCAGTACCGCACACGACGAGCGTGCGGTGGCTCTGGCGAACAAGGTGCTCAGCGATGCGTGGCTGCGTCTGCATGACTCCGTTGAAGCGCTGGAAGCGGTACGTGCTGCTGAAATTTACTATGAAAAAAGCAAGGAAACACTGCAGTTTTTCCGGGCGCGATCACAACGTCTGGAGATTTCCTTCGACCTCGGTGAAACCGTAGCAGAGAGCGATATCGATGCCCTCGTTGCAATGGCGCAACAGTTGGGTGATCCGCAACTGGAAGCCATCGCCGAAGCATTGCAAGCCCGCTTGCTGATCACCCGATTCGACTATGTCGCAGCCCGTGAACACTATCGCCGCAGCGAATCCACCCTGCTACGCATCTCCGATCAACTCGATGCCGAGGACTACGGCACGCTGGTCGGCACGATGGATATTCTGCTCGGCGACTTCGACAGCGCGCGCCAACGCTACGCCCGACTTTATGCACGCGAAGATACGCTGGGCGCGGATATCTGGAGCACCTCGGCGACGTATGCCGATCTGCTCGCGAAGAATGGCGAACACGCCGCTGCGATCAAGGCGTTCGACCGCACGATCACGATCGGCGACCAACAATCGCTGCCCGGTGCGCGCCGTGCGCGCTGCCAGCGCGGTCGCGAGCATATCGCGCTCGGGCAGCTTGACCTTGCCGCGCGCGACATCGATACCTGCATCGCTGACGAATTGAAAACCGGTGAAACCACCCGCGACAAAGAATCTGCCGCCGCATTGATCACGGGCCTGACCGGGCACGCATGGCTGGCACACTTGAGCAGCGACAATACTGCGGCGATGCATGCGCTGGCCGAAGCGCAGGCGCTATGGGAACAGGCTGATGACATCACCGCGCTCGAGTCACTGAGCGCGCTGCTCGAAGCCCATGTCGTGATCGCCACAGCGGCCGAAGCACGTCAGGTCGTGCAGCGATTCCAGCACGACAAGGCTGCCACCGGCGCCGTACATTTTCAGGCACTGACTACCGCCCTCGCCTGCGCTCTCGAGCTGCGCGACAGCGCGGGTGCTGCGCAAAATTCGTGCACTAAGCTCGGCGATCTTTCGAGCACTCAGAGCTGGCGTCTGCACAATCGCGTGGCGCTCCTGGAACTATGTAAGGCATCGGCGTTGCCGTCGGAAAAAATCATTGCCTGGCTGAATGCCACATCGCGGCAGGGCGATCTGCAACTGCTCGCCTTTGCCGCTACCGTGCTGCAGTCGCCGCGATTTCAATCACGGCTGTCTGCAGCATTGAAGATCCAGCTCAGAGCGGCCGCCCGGCAGCCCTAGCATGCGATAAGCGCGCTGCCGAGAATGGCACTACTCGGCACAGTCAAAGATTCGCTATCGGTTCAGCCGCCCAGCGTGTCGGCAAAGATCAGGTCGCGCCATTCGTAAGCACTACGATCGATGCCAGCGCCTTGCGGCCGCGTCGCGCCATCCAGAGCCAGTGTGGTCGTAGCGGAATCGCGCGCCGCACTAGCGCAGCGAATATGAAATTCGCAGCGGCCGGATCAACTCCCGGATTGATGAAGTGCGGATCGACACCCACCATCGTGCGTGCCGGCATCGCTGTAAGCACCGTTGTCGAACAACAAAGTACTACTGGCCGATGGGGCCACCCATGTTGGTGGCAAAAATCCGGTCACCCCATTCGTAGGCACCGCGGTCGATGCCGGCGCCGTACGGGCGAGGAACGCCATCCAGATCGGTCGCGGGCGCGAGCGCGCTGCCACCAGAATTGATCGCCTGACTGGCCGCCTGCAAATGAAAGTTCACGGTCATCGGATCGGTCCCGGGATTGACGAACTTGGGGTCCATGCCGACCAGATCGTGGCTGCCAGCGCCCGTGTAGCTCGTGCCGTTATAGACAATGTTGTAATCCATACTTGCGGTTGATCCGGCATTGACGGAATTCGAAGGCTTGCCACTGCGCGCGAACAGAATGTTGTTGCGCACGTTGACATCGCCGGCATAGATCACCGTAATCTCGCCGTCAGAAATCGCGGGCGAGCGTCCGCTTAGATAGACCGTGTTGTTGACGATGTCGATATGATCGCTCTCGAACGCGTGGATGCCGCAGCCGCCGTTGTCGAATACCAGATTGTTGCTGATCAGTGTACGACCGACGTAGGCAATGCCGGTGCCGCCCGAGGCGTTGTTGCGCGAGGTATCGATGATGATGCCGTTGCCGTCGGTAATCTTCAGCGGATTGGTCGTGTGGAACGGAATGAATTCCTCGTTGCCGTAAACGATATTGTTGCGGATCACCATCTTGGTGGTAGTGGCATTGTCGAAGTTGGCATTGATGAGATTCGATATGCCGCTGCAGGCATACGGAGACCAGAACGCATTGTTGTAGACGACGTTGTTCTCGATCGTCACATAGTCGGCATTGACCGTACCGATGCCGCCGCAGCCGTTTTCATAAGTCACGTTGTAATGTATGCGGATGTGGTGTGACAGCGTACTTGCCTGCACGGCGATGCCGTTGCCGCTGATCAACGGGGTGGTCGCAAACTCCGACTGGTGCGCCTTCGCATAGGCCAGCATCACGTTGCCGGCATTGCCCTGAATCTCGAAGCCGTGAATGTCGATGTAGTTGCCGCCCTGAATGCGAAAACCATCCCAGCCGTTGTAGTGCAACTTCGGATGCTCGCCCGGGTAGTTGGCATACGTGATCCAGCCGTTGGCAGTGCCGGAGCGGCTGATATTGACCACATCGGACTGGGCAGACGGGTTGGAATACGTGCCGGCGCGCACCAGCACGGTATCGCCGGCATTGGTCAAGCCAGCCGCATGCTGGATGGTGGCAAATACCTGGACCTCACTCGGGCCAGTATGGCCACCGAAATCATTGCCAACGGGTGGCGGTGCGACATAGTAGATCGCTGCGGATGCATCGTATACCTTGAGCAAGAGTGCAAAGGCGACAACGGCACGTGCGTTGAACTGGATCATTGTCGAATCTCGATGGTTAAAGCAGAGACGCCAGTCTGTCGATACGGCGGCAAAGTTACCTCAGGATTTTCTAAAGAAAATCTATTTGCCGACGATAGGGGGATCGACGCGCAGCCTGTGGCGATATGCGTGTGTCGTCTGCCACCGGTCTTTGCCGTTCTTGATTTGTGCATGCGCGGCCTGCGCTGCCATGCTCTGCGCTGACGATTTTTTTATTGCTGCGGTGGGCGTGATTCGGAATTTCCTTTCAAATTCCTGAGGTATTGGCAGCAGAAATGGCGCATTTTCGCGATTACACTTTGCCGTAAACCTGCCACCTGCATTACCCCTATTTTGCCGATAGCGACGAGGACACCACGATGCGCATTCTGCTGATGCTGATTTCCTCCTTGTGGCTCGCCACTGCTGCCAGCGCGGGTGATCGCTTCTTCTACGCCGGTGACGGTGGGCGCGAGCGCTTCAACGATGTGCATCGCCTGTCGGATGGCACCGTGCTGATTGCCGGTCAGGCGAGCTCACTAACTTGGCTGCCCTTCAACGTGCCGCAACTGACATTATCGGCGGCCAATATTACGTCGACCTCGCCCGGCAATATCGGCTTTATCCTGCATGTGAGCGGCGATCTTGCCACGGTGCTCGATGTCGCCAGTTTCCCCGCAGGCAGCGTGCGTGATGTATTCCGCCTGCGCAGCACGGAAATCCCCGGTCAGCCGACCGGCGCGTTGTATCTGAGTGGCAGCCGCGATGGTGCCACGCCGGGTTATTACATCGCCCGACTCGACGACAACTGGGTGCATGGTCGCCCGACGCAACTGGCATGGAGCTATAACGCCGACAGTGGGGCCGGTTCTGCGTATCAAACCCTGCAACCTTGGGATGTCGGGGCCGATGGTGAGGTGGTTTTCGGCCGCGGCCTCGAATACAGCTACGACTGGGCGATCATGCAGCGCTTGCCGGCGAGTGGACAGCCGAAGCTGGTCGATCAGTGGACCGCACACAGGGCGCATGATCCCGGCGGCGGCAACGATCAGGAATGGGACGGCACGCCGGCCAGCAGTTACACCGGTAGCATCGTATTGACCTATAGCGGCCTGGTGCTGAAAGCCGGGCGTCGCGGTTCGCTGCGCTCATCTACGCAAGCTGATTACGACCTTAGTCAAAACGACGGCAACGGCAATAGCGGACGCAAGAGTCGCTTCCCCGATGACTAATATTTCAGCGGCCCATGCCTGCTCGCGAGCGGATCGAGTTGCCCAGGCGGCCCCGGTTATACCGGCTACAGTGCACATCTGCCGACACAGCGTCTCGGCGGCGTGGCCATCGACCGCCGCAATGGCAACCTGTATTTCGGTTACAGCACACAAACATCGTCCAGCGACGGCCCGGACTTCGAGCCGGCCGTGGTTGCGATGGCGGCGAATGGTCAACTGCTGTGGTGGAATCGTCTGCATCAGGAAACTTCATCACGCTCGACGCCAGATCAATATGTTGACGGTATTGCCATCGACTACGCCAACGGTGAAGTCGTGGTGCTCGGCCGTTCTCACGGCAATAACGTCTATAACCTGTGGCAAGGCAATCACATCACGGCACGACCGGGCCGGGTCGGTTTTCAGCAGCAGGTCACCGGCACCAATGGCAATATCCATGTGTCGTGGCTCGGCAAATTTTCGCTGAGCAAGAACGAGCTGCACGCTGCGACCTATGTTGCCGAATACAACGAAGGCTCGAACAATTACGGCAGCGTGTTCACCGATGCATTGCTGGCCGGCTGGCCAAATCCGAACACCGGCTGGCCCAACCTCAACACAACGCGCAACTGCAATGATCTGGATGTCGGCAGCGACGGCGCGGTCGCGATTATCTGCCAAGGCCGGCGCACGTTGACCACCCATGGCGCGCATCAGGAGATGCCGTCACCGGCCGGCGCCAGCGCGAGCGAATCAGGCACATGGAATTTTTTCGTGCGCGTGTACGCACCCGATCTGACCAGCGTGCGCTACAGTTCATTGCTGACCGGGGCTTGGAACACCAGCACCGGTGCCGGTGGCGATAACATCCAGTTTTTCAGCGTGTCGCTGGGAAGTGGCAATGTGCTGGTGGCCGGCACGCATCTGCCGTGCATCGCGATCGGCGGCGCGTGTACCGCAGATTTGGTCAGCGCTGGCGCGGCCAAACCAAATCCCGCCCCTACCGCAGGCATCCCGATGTGGGGCAATGCCCTGCCATCCAGCCAGAGCGGCTTGCTCGGGCGTCTCGAATTTATCCCGAGCGATTTTATTTTCGCCAACGGCTTCGACTAAAGGCGTCAGCGACATGCAACAACACGATGCATGATTCAGGCGACAGACAAACTGCCGCCGAGATCGTTATCCCGTGCTCGGCAAGCCAGATGTAAACCTGCAAAATAATCTGTGACTTTCTCCGCGCTGCCGCGAATCATGGCAACGACACAAACGGATAAAGTTGCCTGAGCCATGAAACTGCAGGATTTACCATTGACGATGGACACGGCCACGCTGCAACACCGATTTCAGACGCTGCTTGAACAGCATCGCAAGATCGTGTTCAAGGTGGCCAACACCTATTGTCGGCATGGCGAAGATCGCCGCGACGTGGCGCAGGAAATCTGCGCACAACTGTGGAGAGCCTTTCCCGGTTACGACGAAAAACGTGCGTTTTCGACCTGGATGTATCGCATCGCACTGAACGTCGCGATCTCGTTCGTGCGCAGCAACGGTCAGCGCGAAAGACATGCGAGCGAGCTCGACGAAAGCATCGATATCGCGATCGACGACAGCACACGC
>JAYVTP010000208.1:0-6157 GCA_043788685.1 Pseudolysobacter sp.
GTGCCGGCCTTGTATTGATTCAAAGTCAGGGTCAGTGCTTCTTCGGCCGCGGCGACCGCGGATTTTTGCACCTCGGTTTCGGCCTGCAATACGCGCAATTGCACGAGGTCATCTTCGATCGCCTGGAACGCGCTGAGCACAGTTTGGCGATAGGTGGCGACGCTCGCGTCATATCCCGCCTCGGCCTGGCGCACTTGCGCACGACGCGCGCCGCCATCGAACAGCGTCGCGGCGATCTGCGGGCCGAGTGACCAGAACTGATAGGGCGCGCTCAGCCATTTCGAGAAACTCGAGCTTTGATAACCGCCGCTCGCATTCAACGTGAGGCTCGGGAAAAACGCTGCGGTCGCGACACCAATCTGCGCATTCGCCGAGGCGGCCAGGCGCTCCGCTGCGGCGATATCGGGACGACGTTCGAGCAACTCCGACGGAATCGCCACCGGCAATACCGGCACAGGTGTATCGAGCGACGCGACCGGTAGCGAGAATTCCGCCGGCGCCTTGCCGATCAGCACGGCGATGGCGTGCTCATATTGCGCACGCTGAACTTCCAGATCGATCGCCTGCGCCTGAGTGGATTTCAGCTGGGTGTCGGCCTGCACGACATCGGCCTTGGCAACCACACCTGCGGCGTAGCGATTTTTCGTCAGTTGCGATGATTTTTGGTAAGCGGCAACCGTGTCGTCGAGCAATTTTTTCTGCGTATCCTGCGCGCGCAACTGGAAGTAATCCTGCGCGAGTTCGGCTTGTGCGCTGAGTTGCGCATTCGCCAGATCGGCCGCGCTCGCCTCGGCGCCAGTCGCATTCGATTCGACCGTGCGCCGCACTTTGCCCCAGAGGTCCGGCTCCCACGATGCGGTCGAACTGAGCGAATTATTACGCGTGATGCCGCGCGCGGTGCTGCTGGTATTGGTGCCAGTTGTTGTGCCGATATTGTTGGCCGTGGTGCTGTTGCCCTGATGCGAGCGCGCACTCGACGCGCTCAGGCCGAGGGTCGGAAAATAACTCGCCTCCGAAGCATCGACCAACGCACGTGCCTTGCGATAATTCGCTTCAGCGAGCAGCACGTTTTGATTCGAAATCGCGATTTGGCTCATCAGCGTATTGAGTTGCGCATCGGCGTAGATTTCCCACCACGCACCGTGTGGCTGGTCGTCTTTCGGTTGCGCCTGTTTCCAGTCCTGCGCTTCCTTGAACGCGGCCGGCGCATCGATCTTCGGGCGCACATAATCCGGGCCGACTGCACAGCCGGCGGCCAGCGTGGCGATGCCGAGAATCAATGCCATCCTGATTTTATTGTTTCGCATCACCACTCCAACGTGACTCTGTGTGCGCGCGCGATATCGGCGCGCATCAAAATTTTGCCTGTGTGCCATCGTCAATGCGCATTGCCGTGGCTCAGTTTGCCGTTGTTGTTGCCAAAGCGGGAGCGTTGCCACTTCGCCGCAGCCCATAAGCGGAAACGATCGAGATAAATGTAGACCACCGGCGTGGTGTACAGCGTCAGCATCTGGCTCACTACAAGGCCACCGACGATCGCGATGCCAAGCGGGCGACGCAGCTCCGCACCGTTGCCGGCACCCAGCGCCAGCGGCAGCGCGCCGAGCAGGGCGGCTATCGTCGTCATCATGATCGGGCGGAAACGCAACAGGCACGCCTGGAAGATCGCGTCGTGCGCGCTCAGGCCCCGGTTGCGTTCGGCATCGAGCGCGAAGTCGATCATCATGATCGCGTTTTTCTTGACGATGCCGATCAGCAGGATCACACCGATCAGCGCGATCAGACTGAACTCCTCGTTGCACGCCAGCAGCGCGAGCAGCGCACCGACGCCAGCCGATGGCAGGGTGGAAAGTATCGTCAGCGGATGCACATAACTCTCGTACAGCATGCCGAGTACGATATACACCGCGACCAGCGCGGCGAGGATCAGGAACGGCTGATTGTCGAGCGAACTTTGAAACACCTTTGCAGTGCCTTCAAAGCTGCCCTGGATCGTCGCCGGCACATGAATTTGCGCCATCGTGGTCTGGATCGCCTGCACCGCATCGCTCAACGACACACCGACCGGCAGATTGTAGGAAATCGTGGTCGCGACAAACGGGCCTTGGTGATTCACCGCGAGCGCGGTGTTGCTCGGGCCGAAGCTGCTGAATGCGGACAGCGGCACCATGGTTTCCTTCGACGAACTGATCGGATTGCCGGTCGATGCGCCCTTGGCATTGCCGGTGCTGACGTTCGATGCGTTGAGCAATGGATTTGCTGCGGCGGTGCTCGCCGTGCTGTTGCCACTTTTGCTCGCCGGTGCGCTGTTGCGCGACAAGGCATTGGTCGATTGGCTGCCGCTGGCGACACCGCCGGATGTACTCACATAAAGTTCTTTCAGCGCGTCCGGATTTTTCCAGTATTGCGGCGCGACTTCCATCACCACGTGATACTGATTCAGCGGATTGTAGATCACTGAAACCTGACGCTGGCCGAATGCGTCGTACAGCGCGTTGTCGATCTGGCTTGCGGTCAAACCGAGCCGCGTTGCGGTCGCGCGATCGATCGTAAGCTGGGTTTCGAGGCCCTTGTCCTGCTGGTCGGAATTGACGTCGGCAAGCTGCGGCACGGCTTGCAACGCGGTGACGATTTTTGCCGACCACGTGCGCAGTTCTTCGATATCATCGCCCTGCAAAGTATACTGATATTGCGAATTGCTCTGCCGGCCGCCGGCGCGGATATCCTGTACAGCCTGCAGGAACAGGCTTGCGCCCGGCACCACGCCTAGGCTCACGCGCAGACGTGTGATCACTTCATCCACGGTCTTGGTACGCTCGCCGAGCGGCTTCAACGTGACGAACGCGCGCGCCGAATTGGTCTGGCCGCCACCAGTGAAACCGATCACGTTCTGCACGTCGGGATCTTTCTGCACGATGTCGAGAAATTGGTGCAGTTTCTGCTGCATGAGCTGGAACGAAATACTCTGATCGGCCTGGATGCCGCCCATCAGACGCCCGGTGTCCTGCTGCGGAAAAAATCCCTTCGGCACGATGATGTACAAGTACACATTCAGGCAAACCGTGATCAGCAGGATGATCATCATCAGCGGCGAGTTGCGCAGCGCCCACGCCAGGCTGCGTTCGTACGCGCCGAGCAGGCCCGCGAAAAAGTCTTCGCTCATTCGCGCGAATCGTGACGGCGCGCGCACGTGTTTCGAGCTGCGCAGCAGACGTGCGCACATCATCGGCGTGGTCGTCAGCGACACCGCCAGCGATACCAGGATCGCCACCGACAGCGTGATTGCAAACTCGTGGAACAACCGCCCGACGATGCCGCCCATCAGCAGGATAGGAATAAATACCGCGATCAGCGAGATGCTCATCGACAACACCGTGAAGCCGACTTCGCGCGCGCCGAGCAGCGCCGCGGGCAGCGGTTTCATGCCGGCTTCGAGATGGCGCGAGATATTTTCCAGCACCACGATCGCATCGTCGACGACAAACCCGGTGGCGATCGTCAGCGCCATCAGCGACAGATTGTCGAGGCTGAAACCGCACAAGTACATCACGCCGAACGTGCCGATCAGCGACACCGGCACCGCCACCGCGGGAATCAGCGCAGCGCGCGCATTTCGTAAGAACAGGAACACCACCATGATCACCAGCATGGTCGAGGTGATGAGGGTTTTTTCGACATCGTGCAACGATGCGCGGATGGTCGTGGTGCGTTCCAGTGCGACGCCGAGTCGCACCGATGCCGGAATTGCCGCCTGTAATTGTGGGATCAGCGCCGTGATGTGATCGGCGGTTTCGATGATGTTGGCGCCGGGCTGACAGGTGATGATCACGAGCACCGACGGTTTGCCGTTGGCGAGTCCGAGGTTGTGCAGATCTTCGACCGAATCGACTACCTCGGCGACATCCGACAAACGTACCGGCGAGCCATTGCGATACGCCACCAGCAGCGTGCGATATTGATCGGCGGTGCGCGCCTGGTCGTTGGTGTAGAGCTGCCAGTGGCGGGTCTCGTCCTCGATCGCACCTTTCGGGCTATGCGCATTCGCCGCCGACAATGCCGCGCGCACATCCTCCAGACCGATGCCGTATTTGAACAGTGCGTGCGGATTCAGTTCGGCGCGTACCGCAGGCAACGAACTGCCGCCGATCGTGACATCGCCGACGCCCTCGATCTGGGATAATTTCTGACCGAGCACGGTCGAGGCTGCATCGTAGATCTGGCCCGTGCTCAACGTATCCGACGTTAGCGTGAGGATCATCACCGGCGCCGACGCCGAGTTGGCTTTGCGATAGGTCGGATTGCTGCGCAGTGCGGTGGGCAGATCCGCACGCGCGGCGTTGATCGCGGCCTGCACGTCGCGTGCGGCGCCGTCGATATCGCGATTCAGTCCGAATACGAGCTGGATGCGCGTCGAGCCAAGCGAGCTCGAAGACGTCATCTCGGTAACATCGGCGATGGTGCCGAGACGACGTTCGAGCGGCGTCGCGACACTCGCGGCCATCGTCTCGGGACTCGCGCCGGCCATGTTCGCTGAAACCGAAATCGCGGGCGAGTCGACTTGCGGCAACGGCGACACCGGTAGCAGGAAAAATGCGACCGCGCCCGCCAGCGCCACGCCGAGAGTCAGCAGGCTGGTCGCGACCGGGCGGCGGATGAACGGCGTCGAGATACTCATCCCGGCGTGTCCTGCGCGAGCGTCGCGTCTTCGTCGCCATGCGTATCGTCATCGTGACCGCGCCATTTTGCAAAACGCGTCGCCGCGCTATCGAAGGCGAGATAAATCACCGGCGTGGTGAACAAAGTCAGCACTTGGCTCACGATCAAACCGCCGACGATGCTGATGCCGAGCGGATGGCGCAATTCCGAGCCGGTGCCCGAACCGAGCATGAGCGGCAACGCGCCGAGCAGCGCCGCCATCGTGGTCATCAGGATCGGGCGGAAACGCAGCAGGCACGCCTGGAAAATCGCCTCGCGCGGTGGCTTGCCTTCATTGCGTTCGGCGTCGAGCGCGAAGTCGATCATCATGATCGCATTTTTCTTGACGATGCCGATCAGCAGGATGATGCCGATGATCGCGATGATGCCGAGATCGTTGCCGGAAATGATCAATGCGAGCAACGCGCCGACGCCGGCCGAAGGCAGCGTGGAAAGAATCGTGATCGGGTGGATGTAGCTTTCATAGAGCACGCCGAGCACGATGTACATCGTCACGATCGCGGCCAGGATCAGCAGCAAAGTGTTGCCGAGTGAGGCCTGAAACGCGAGCGCCGCACCCTGGAAACTCGTGACGGTACTCGACGGCATGCCGATCTGTTGTTCGGCGAGTTTGATTGCCTCGACTGCCGCGCCGAGCGACGCGCCGGGCGCGAGATTGAACGACATCGTCGTCGCCGGAAATTGGCCGAGATGATTGATCAGCAGCGGTGCGGCCTGCTCGGTGAACGTGGCGATCGCCGACAGCGGTACTTGCGTGCCACCGGTGGTCGGCAGGTAGATGTCGGCAAGTGAGGCGGGTGATTTCTGCAGGCTCGGATTGGCTTCGAGAATCACGCGGTATTGGTTCGACTGCGTGAAAATCGTCGAGATGATACGTTGGCCGAAAGCGTCGTACAGCGCGTTGTCGACGGTGGCTGGCGTGATGCCGAATCGCGATGCGGTATCGCGATCGATCGTGACGTAGATCGACAATCCCTTGTCGGCAAGATCGCTCGCGACATCGGCGAGTTCCGGTAGCGTATTGAGCTTGTCGACGAGCTTCGGCACCCAGGTTGAAAGCAGATCGGGATTAGCGTCTTCGAGCACGAACTGATACTGCGTGCGGCTGACCCGGCTATCGATGCTGAGATCCTGCACGGGCTGCATGTACAAGGTGATTCCGGCGACTTTGGCAGTGTTTTGTTGTAGGCGTGCGATCACCGCGCTAGCACTGTCGCGGCCCTCCTCGCGCGGTTTCAGATCGATCAGGAAACGGCCGCTGTTGAGCGTGGTGTTGCTGCCGTCGACGCCAATGAACGACGACAGGCTCGCGACCGACGGGTCTTTCAATATGACCTCGGCCAGCGCCTGCTGACGCTCGGCCATCGCCGCGAAAGAGGTCGCCTGCGATGCTTCCGACACGCCCTGAATCAGGCCGGTATCCTGCTGCGGGAAAAAACCT
>JAYVTP010000209.1:0-5440 GCA_043788685.1 Pseudolysobacter sp.
CCGGCGGAAAGCGAGGCGGCGTGGCGCCCGGTTTCGATGCCATCGCCGGCAGCTTCCGCACCGATCATCGCGACATCGGCATCGTTCAAGAACGCGTGGAACAAGCCGATCGCGTTTGACCCGCCACCAACACACGCCACCAGCGCATCGGGAAGACAACCGTATTGTTCGAGCATCTGCGCGCGCGCCTCTCGACCTACCACGGCGTTGAAATCGCGCACCATCATCGGATACGGATGCGGCCCGGCCACGGTGCCGATGATATAGAAAGTATCGGCGACATTCGTCACCCAATCACGCAACGCTTCGTTGAGTGCATCCTTCAATGTCTTCGAGCCGGAATGCACCGGCACCACGGTCGCGCCGAGCAGCTTCATGCGATAGACGTTGATCGCTTGGCGCTCGATATCGGTCGCGCCCATGTACACCACGCAGTCCATGCCCATGCGCGCGCATACCGTGGCGGTGGCGACGCCGTGCTGGCCGGCGCCAGTCTCGGCGATGATGCGGCGTTTGCCCATGTGCCGCGCCACCAGCACCTGGCCGACGGTGTTGTTGATCTTGTGCGCGCCGGTGTGATTGAGATCCTCGCGCTTCAGCAGAATCTGCGCGCCGCCGATTTTTTTCGACAGGCGTTCGGCGTGATAAATCGGGCTGGGTCGGCCGACGTAATATTTCAAATCACGTTCGAGCTCGGCGTTGAATGCCGCATCGTCACGCAGCTTCAAATATGCCGCGGTGAGTTCGGCCAGCGGCGCCATCAAGGTTTCGGCGACGAACACGCCACCGTACGTACCGAAATGGCCGCGCGCATCCGGCATCTGGTGAAAATCCACCGCAGTTTCAACTTTCAAATTGGGTACTGACACGGTTTACCTCTTCAATGAATTTTCGCATTTTTTGACTGTCCTTGAGACCTGGCGCGGCTTCGATGCCGCTGGACACATCCACGCCATACGGCTGCACTTGGCGGATCGCGCCGGCAACGTTTAGCGGCGTCAATCCGCCGGCCAGCAACAGCGGTCGCGCAATATCTCGCGGCACACGCGTCCAGTCGAACGTCTCGCCGCTACCACCGGCGGCACCGACGGCGTGGCTGTCGAGCAGAAATCCGGCAGCGCGCGGATATTTCGCGGCAAACGTCGCAACATTCAGCGCCGCCCCCATCGCTATCGCCTTGAGGTAAGGGCTGGCGAAACTATCACAATAGCCGGCGTCTTCGTTGCCGTGGAATTGCAGATAATCCGGACCGGATTTTTTCAAAACTTCGGCAACCCACGCCGCATCATCATCCATGAAAAGTGCGACGCACGCCACGAACGGTGGCAAGGCCGCGCGAATGACACAGGCATTTTCCAAGGCGATATAACGCTTGCTCTGCCGCGTGAACACAAAACCCAAAGCATCGACGCCAAGCGCAGCGGCTTCCAGCGCATCATCGATACGCGTGATACCACAGAATTTTACGCGCGTGCGCATCAAGGCAGGCATAAGGCCGCTGCCAAACCGGATTCGACCGGATACAACGGACTCAAGAAAGTCAAACCCGCGGCGGCGGCGGTGGGGCCCGCCAAAGCGCGATCGCGCCCCGCCAGCAGTTGCGCCAGCCATGCGATGGGCTGCTCGCCACGACCAATCGGCAAAAGACTGCCGACGATGTTGCGCACCATATGATGCAAAAATGCGTTCGCCTGAATCTCCACGATCACATGCTCGTGCTCACGCCGTACGCTGATTTCATGCACGGTGCGCACCGGCGATTTGGCCTGGCAGGCGACCGTGCGGAACGCGTTGAAATCATGTTCGCCGACCAGCAACTGCGCCGCATCGTGCATCGCTTGCGCATCGAGCGCTTGGCGCTCCCACGCGACGTAACGCGCATCCAGCGCAGGCCGCACACGGCGATTCAGGATCACATAACGATAACGCCGCGCGCGAGCGCCGAAGCGCGCATGAAAATCCTCACTCATTGTTTGCGCCCACAACACGCATACGCTGTCGGGCAGGCGCGAACTCACGCCCAGCATCCAGCCGCGCGGCGAGCGTTCGGCACTGGTATCGAAATGCACGACCTGACAACGCGCATGCACGCCGGCGTCGGTACGCCCAGCGCAGACGACTTCGATCGGTGCGTTCGCCACAAAACTTAGCGCGTGCTCGAGCGTCGCCTGCACGCTCGGGCCATGCTGCTGCCGCTGCCAGCCGAGGAAGTCAGTGCCGTCGTATTCGACACCCAACGCGATCCGCAAGATAACTCTCCGTTATCAAAATCAGACCTCGGATTGTAACGTTTCTGACGTGACGAAGACGAAAATCGAATTGCGCAAAAAACGAAGCCCGGACATGCCGGGCTTCGTTGCAGCGCGGGCGAATCGTTCTTATCTAACTTCATCCAGCAACTTGCGTGCTTCCTGCTTTTGCGTCTCGTTGCCTTCGGCGATCACTTCTTCGATCATGCTGCGCGCGCCTTCGGGATCACCCATGTCAAGGTATGCACGTGCCAGATCGAGCTTGGTGACGATGGCTTCTTCGAGCGCCAGCGGCTCGGCATGCAACGATATCGTATGATCGTGTTCGGGTTCATCCATATCGACAAGGTTATGGCTAACGGGAGTGATATCGAAATCATGATGTAGCGGCAAGTCGAGCTCGTCGCTGTCGAGATGAAGTTGGTGCGGTTGCGTCACCGCGTCGTGCGCTGCCGGAGCCGACCACGCCGGTTTCGCTGGCGCGTAATCGTGGCTGTGATCCGGCACCGGCGCGATATCGTGATCGAGAACCGTATCGTCATGATCCGACGCGTAATGCGTGTGGTATTCGGCATCTGCGAACAGCGGATGCGTCGGCGCCAACTCCGCACCCATCGCCTTCACCTGTTGCCATTCGAGCTGGCTCGGGTCGGTGATCTGCGCATGCATCGCCTGCGCTGCCGATTCGAACTTGGCAACATCGCGATGCGCGTAATACAGACTCAGCAATTCGAGGTGGCGATCAATGTCGTCAGGATGACGCGCGAGATCTTCGAGCAACGCGTGTTCTTCCTCGTCCTGCGCATGCGGCACATCCAGATCATCGATCAATCCGGTCTCGCGAACCGGGCGGATCGGCGTGGTCGGCTTGCGCGAACGCAATAATGCGAACAGTCCGATGATCAGCAACAGCGCACCCGCACCCGACAGGATCAAGGTGTTTTTGTACCAAGGTTCGTCAGCTACAACGGGGGCGGTAACTGTCGGCTTGACCGCAACCGGTGCCGGCTTGGCGGGCGGCACCACGACAACCGACGCCGGTGGGGTGACGTGCAGCGCATCGCTGCTGGCACTTGGCGGTGTAGCAGCCGGTGTTACATCGGCAAGCGGTGGCGAACTCGGTGCTGGCGTCGGCGTAGTGAGTGGCGGCGTGGTGAGCGTCGGCGTGGCGGGTGGTGGCGTGATCGCCGTTACTGGCGGCACCGCCGCTACCATTGCCGGAGGCGTCGTCGCATCGAATTTGCTTGCCGGTGGCGGCGTAATCGGAGCACTGGCGGCCGCTGCCTTGGCTTTTTCCGCATCGGTCAGAACCGGCGCAATGGCAGGCGGCGGTACCACAGGCGCCACTGCAGTGATCGGTTTGCTGTCGGTCGTGGATTTGCTATCGGCTGGTTTGACATCGGCAGGCTTTACGTCGGCCTTTTTGACATCGACAACAACCGGCACAACCGGTGCACTTGGCGCGGGTTTCACGGCAGCCGCAGCAGCGGCCTTGGTGGCTGCGTCCTGCGTATCCTTGAGCTTGCGCTGCAGTTCGGCAATTTCCGAATCTTTCAGGGTGATAAGGCGATCGTTCTTGCTTTTGATATCTTCGAGATCTTTCAGGCGCGATTTCAGCTCGGCAGCCTCGTGCTCACGCGCGACCAGACTTTCCTGCGCGCGCGCCAACTCGGCGACACTGCCGTTGCTGACAACGGTCTTGCCGTGACCGGCAGCACCGGGCTGATCGGCCTTGCCTTGATCGTCCTTGCCGGCACGTGGCGGCACCAGCGCAAGGCGCTCGCTCGCACCTTTCTTGTCGCCAGCATCAGTCTTGACCGGTGCTTTGTCATTCTTGCTCGAAACATCGGTTTTACCACCGGCGACCATTGTTGGTTGCACGCCCGACGCCCAATCGTGCGCCTGGCTGTTCACTTGCGCCGCGGCTTCACGCAGCGATCCGACCGCCTGGATTTCATCGGCCGACGGAATGCGCAAGACCGCGCCGGTTTTCAGCGCATTGATATTGGGTTTGAAGAACGCCTCCGGATTGGCCTTGTACAACGCCAGCATGAGGCGATTGAGATCGGTAGAACTGTCGCCGCGCACGGCCTGCGCCACTTGGCTCAGCGCAGAACCGCTGGTGACCGGACCAAACTCTTTGCCGGAGATCGGCGCACTTGGCGGTGCGGCGGCAGGCGCTTTGGCTGCAGCTACCGGAGGAGCCTGAGCTGGTGCGGCTGTCGGCTGGCGTACTTTTGTCGGAGCCGTGTCGCCCGGCACGATTGCCGGCGCCTTGGCTATGACTTGCGCGGGTGAGGGTTTGCTAGCGGCCGCGATCGAGGACTTGGCTGCCGGTGCAGTCACGGGCGGATCAAGCAGCACGGTGTACTCGCGCAGCAACTTGCCCTTGGCCCAGTTGGCCTGTATCAAGAAATCCAGATACGGCTCGCGTACGTTTTCTGTGCTCGTGACCTGGATCACGGTGCCGCCATGCGATGGCGTCACTACAGCGAATTGCAGCGTTGCGCCAACCCTGCCGCGAGACAAGCCAACGCGTGTAAAATCCTCGTCAGTCGCCAGCGATACCGCCAACTCGGCGGCTTCGCCAGGCGAGCTGACGGTGACCGGAATTTCGGCGATCAGCGGTTGATTCAGACCGGACTTGACCTGGATGGCACCCAGTCCCAGCGCCCAGACATTGGTTCCACCCA
Source organism: Pseudolysobacter sp. (assembly GCA_043788685.1). Classification (GTDB taxonomy): domain Bacteria; phylum Pseudomonadota; class Gammaproteobacteria; order Xanthomonadales; family Rhodanobacteraceae; genus Pseudolysobacter. Next base: position 4,943 of record JAYVTP010000209.1, read on the forward strand.
ACGCCAGCGCGATGGCGACCGACAACTTGATTGGTGCATTCATTCCGTATTCTCCCCAAACCCGTATCCGAAACCGGACGTAACCCTACTACAAAAATACTCGAAAAAGTCTCACCACATCCATGTAACTATAGTTTACAAATAGCTTTTAACCAATAGCTCGGCGATCTGAACCGCATTCAGCGCCGCTCCTTTGCGAATATTGTCCGACACGATCCACAGGTTGAGGCCGTGAACATGCGAGATATCCTCGCGAATGCGACCGACAAAAACCGGGTCCTGTGCGGCCGCATGCGACACCGGCGTCGGATAGCCGCCCGCCTTGCGCTCATCCACCACCACCACACCCGGCGCTTCATCCAGTAACCTATGCGCTTGCTTGGCACTGATCTTGACGCGAGTTTCGATATGCACGGCTTCAGCGTGGCCGTAGAACACCGGCACGCGCACTGCGGTCGGATTCACCTGGATGGTTTCATCCTCGAAAATCTTGCGCGT
>JAYVTP010000210.1:0-19209 GCA_043788685.1 Pseudolysobacter sp.
GCGACCGGCACATCGCCAACACGAATTTTCGCCAGCGCGCACTGGCTGGCTGGATAGTCGTACAGCAGCAGTAATTGATCGCACGGCAGAGATGGCTGGATCAAATGCGTCAGCAACAAATCCAGCCAGTCATCGCGTGTGAGGCCGTCTGCATCAGTCCGAAATGCCAGCAGCGGCTGCTGCAAGATTTGCAACGACGCGCGGTGCGGATCGAAGCCCAGTTCGGACTCAAACAACTCGGCGTAACTGCGTTTGACCATTCGCGCTTTTTTACCGACCAGCGCGAGCGCGAGTGCGATCAACTCGGCAACTTCATCCATCAAACATCGATGATCGAAACCGAGTCGATACCATTCCAGCATCGTGAACTCGGGGTTGTGCCGCCGCCCCGCCTCGCCGTTACGAAATACACGCCCGAGTTCGTAGCAATCTCCGATGCCCGCCGTGAGCAAGCGTTTCAGCGGAAATTCCGGCGAGGTGCGCAGCCATCGCGTGCGCGCTCCGGCGGCTAGCGGCCCACGGAATTCGGTCTGGAAACTTTCGATATTCGGATCGGTATTGCCAGCCATCGACAACATCGGCGTTTCGACTTCGAGCACGTTGCGCGTGGCAAAGAAATCGCGGATGGTCTTGTACAAACGCGCACGCAACTTCAGTGCGGCAAGTTGGAGCGACTCCACGCTGGCCGACTCAAAGTGCATCGAGAAATGCCAGCCACTGAGTTTCGTTCAATACTTTCACACCAAGCTCGCTGGCCTTGTCGAGTTTGGAACCGGCCTCGCTGCCGGCGACCACAAAACTGGTTTTTTTCGAGACGCTGCCTGCGACTTTTGCGCCTAGCGCTTCGAGTTTTTCCTTGGCCTCGTCGCGCGTCATCGCGGACAACGTGCCCGTCAGCACCACGGTTTGTCCGGCTAGCGGCGCGGAATCTACATTAGCCGGCACCTCGCCAATGCGTGTCATGAGATCGTCGAACACCGCCTGCAATTTCGACGCACGTATTCGTTGCTGCGAATCTTCAAAAAACGCGCGCAATGACAACGATGCCTCGGTCGGCAAACCCGCGCTGGCAAGCGTGCCGTCGCTCGCAGCGAGCAGTTGATCGAGGTGGCTAAATCGCGTCGCGATCTGCTCGCAACGGCCCGGACCGCAACGTGGAATCTTGAGCATTTCGAGCAGCACTCGCAGACTCAGCGCAGGCTTGAGTTTGGCGGACACGCCGCGCTCATCGCTGAAGACGATGCCGCCTTCGAGCAACTGATCGATCACGCGTTGATTACCAGTTTGCGCGAAAAATTCCTCGATGGAAGTCGCCACTTCGCCACCGACATCCGGTACCAGCATCAGCGCGTCGCGCGGCAGCGTGCGAATCAGCGCGAGCCGGCCGAACCACAGCGCCAACGCCTTCGCCGTGCTCTCGCCGACATGCTTGATACCAAGCGCGAACAGGAATCGTGCGAGCGTAGTCTGTCGACTGTTGGCGATCGCCTCGATCAAGTTCTCAGCCCACTTCGTCGCGATCTTGCCGGCCTTGACGGTTTCGGGCGTGATGCCATCGCGCTGCTCGGCGCGGCGTTTCATTTCGAGCAGATCATCCAGCGTGAGGCTGTACAAATCGGCGACGGATTTCAGATAACCAAGATCGGAAAGATTTTCGATATAACTTTCGCCGAGGCCGTCGATATCCATCGCGCGGCGGCTTGCGAAATGGAAGATCGCCTCGTTGCGTTGCGCCGCGCAAATCAATCCGCCGGTGCAGCGTGAGACGACTTCGCCTTCCTCGCGCACGATCGCCGAAGCGCAGATTGGACACAGCGCCGGCATGATCCATTTTTGCGTATGCGACGGGCGATTTTCGAGAACGACCTTCACCACTTCCGGAATCACATCGCCGGCGCGGCGCACGATCACGCTGTCACCGATACGCACATCAAGGCGATCGATCTGATCGGCGTTGTGCAAGGTCGCGTTGGTCACGATCACGCCGCCGACCTGCACTGGCGCGAGACGCGCGGTCGGCGTTGCCGCGCCGGTGCGACCGATGTTGATATCGATGCCTTCGACCGTGGTGGTTTGTTCCTGCGCCGGAAATTTGTGCGCGATCGCCCAGCGCGGCGTGCGTCCGACAAAACCGAGTTCGCGTTGCGCGGCGACATCGTCGAGCTTGTACACCACGCCGTCGATATCGAACGGCAACTCATCGCGCTGCGCACCGATGCGGTTGTAATAATCGATGCAGCCGCGCGCGCCGATCGCGGTATCGACCAGCACGCTGACGGGCATGCCCCACTCGCGAAATTTTTTCAAGGTGGCCGAATGTGTGGCCGGTAATTCACCGCCCTCGACCACGCCAGCCGCGTACGCGTAAAACGCGAGCGGACGTTTGGCGGTGATGCGCGGATCGAGTTGACGCAGCGATCCCGCCGCGCCGTTGCGCGGATTCGCCAGCACCTTGCCGCCGTGTTGTCGCGCGTGTTCGTTGTATTTTTCGAAGTCGGCGCGTGGCATGTAAACCTCGCCGCGCACTTCGAGCACACGCGGCCAATCGTTGCCACGCAGGCGCAACGGAATGGCCTTGATCGTGCGCAGATTCGGCGTGACTTCTTCACCGCTCGCACCGTCGCCACGCGTCGCGCCGCGAACGAACTGGCCGTCTTCGTAGCGCAGACTGATCGCCAAGCCATCGAACTTCGGCTCGACCGAAAACACCGGATTACTGACATCCAGCGTCTTTTCGATGCGCCGTACGAAATCGTGGATTTCCTGGTAACGACCGAGATCGTCACTCGCCGTCACATCATCGAACGCGTTGCCGAGCGACAACATCGGCACCTCGTGGATCACCTTGGCGAATTTCACCGACGGCGCCGCACCCACGCGTTGCGTCGGCGAATCAGCCACCGCGAGTGCCGGATATTCATCCTCCAGCGTCTGCAACTCGCGCAGCAAACGGTCGTAATCGATATCCGCGATTTTCGGATCGTCGAGCACGTGATAGTTGTAATTGTGCTGGTCGATTTCGGCGCGCAATTCGGCGGCGCGCTGCGCGGTTTCAGCGGGAATTCGGCTGGATTCAGTGCTCATGAAATCTATGCATTTGGAGATGAAGGACTGATGATCATTCTAGCCCAGCGCGCAATCGCGATGGCGCACGTTGCATTGCGCCTTGCCAATCGCCAGTGCGTATCCGATGCTAGGGTTTCAATCATATCGCCGCCCGAGGAAAGATCATGGCCAAGAAAAACTGGACGCCGTTCAGCCCCGCCAACAAGGCGTTCGAGTATGCCGGCGACAAGCTCGGCAAGGCCTGGGCCAAGCTGCATGCGGGCGATCAGGAACCCTTTCCGGACGATGCCCATATCGGCAAATTGATCAAAGCCAATAGCAAGCTCGGCAAGGCCGCCGCTGCTGGCAAGATTGCCGAAGAATTGCAGGAAGCCTGGCGCGCATTCCATCGCGGCGATTTCCAGGAAGCCTTTGAGACCGGCACCGCATTCGGCGCACTCGGCAGCTCGGTGGCGATCAAGGCCGCCGGCATTCATGCCACCTATCTGCTCGACGACGACAAGGAAAAAGAAGCGCGTTATCTCGCGCTCGGCAAACTCGCCGACGAGGCGATCGCGCAATTGCCGGGCGAGGCCAACAGCCATTTTCGGCGCGCGTTTGCGATCGGTCGCTACGGCCAGTGCATCTCGATCGCCAAGGCGCTGAGCCAAGGTTTGGCCGGCAAGGTCAAAGAATCGCTCGACAAGACTTTGAAGCTCGCGCCGAAACACGGCGAGGCGCATACCGCACTCGGGCTGTATCACGCCGAGATCATCGGCAAGGTCGGCAGCATGATCGGCGGCCTGACCTACGGCGCGAAATCCGCACTCGGCGAAGAACATCTCAAAACCTCGACCAAACTCACGCCGGATTCGCCGGTCGCCTGGATCGAATATGGCAACGGCCTGCTGCTGCTGTTCGGCAACAAACGCGAGGACGATGCCGCCGAAGCCTACGACAAGGCCGCCAAACTCAAGCCCAAAGATGCAATGGAAGCACTCGATGTAGTGCATGCAAAAGCGCAACTCGAATAAATCCGGCTCACGGTGTGGAGTACGCAAACACCGCGCTGCGTCGCATCGGCGCGCCATCCGCGTTACCATGGTCAATCAATTATTGCCTGCGTGACCGGAGATCATGATGTTGAAACTGCGAATTATTCTGCTCGCCGCAAGCTATGCGATCGCTGCCAGCGCTTGGGCCGGAACCGGCTTGACCAATGCGGGTGCGGACGACCCGGCGCTGACCGATCCGAATAATCCCGCGACATCCGCCGCCGCCGCCGCCGCGCAGACGGCAGCACTCGCCAACCAGCCGAACGGCACCATCGCAGGCGTTGTCGGCATGCCTAATTCAGCGGCACAAAATGCGGCGCAGGCTGCGGCAAATGCGTCTGGGCAGAATGGTCAAGCGGGGAATGGCAGCAACGTTGCGCTCACCCCGGCACAACAAGCCGCTGCCGACGCGGCGAAAATTGCCGCAACGACTCCGCCCCCACCACCGCCGGTGCCAGAGCCGGAACACGTTTCGGTAATGCGCGTATTGTCGAAGGCCGCGCCAGTCGCCGCGCCATCGAATATCCCGACGATGGCTGCCGCCGAGCCAGTGGTCGATCCGCCCGCAGTGGTCGCCGCCGATCCCACACCCACACCGCCCGTTGCAACGCCGCGCACGCCGCGAGTGGCGCCCGTCGCGGATACCACAGCAGGTGCCACGAACGTCAACAAAACCGGCGATTCGGTGTCATCCAAGGTTGACACTGCGCCTTCATCCAGCCGCTATTTTGCGCTGGGCGGCTTGGGTATCGCGGGCCTGATTGTAGCGGCTGCGTTGTTTGGATTTATGCGCAGCGGGAAGTAGTGAGGTGAAGTTTATCGGTCAATGCATTAACCAATAATCAGGTACTGATGAGCAGAGAAATCAGCAAAGTGGACGCTCGTCTCGGCGAATTTATCGATCGCCGGTACGCGCGACGCGAGCTCCGGCCACTGCGAGAACTATTGCGGTGCTACCTGATGGTAACTGGCCTCACGAATGAGTGGGCAGTGTTAGCCACAAGTCTAAAGACTATCCGTGTCCAGTTTTGCGAGGACCTCGCAGACAATGAACTGGATAACGTGGTTGACCTTCAACATATCGCGGAGTCATTGGTTTATCGTTGAGCATGCCATCTAACTCATCGCGCAAGCGGACGGCTGCTCCGCTGCTCAACTGACGAACTAGGCTTGATAGGAGAGATGGCTAATGCTTGATGATTACAAGAACGATCTTGAGCGTGCGCAAAGCCTCCAAAATATCCTTGTAGCTACGGCCACGGGCGGTAAGGACGGAGATGTTTCTTACAAATATCTACGCGCTTTTTTCGTGAGGATCGCCTCATACGACGAGCTGCTCCCAAGTTTCGTGCGTACCAATAGAGAGTTAGGTCAATTCTGGCAGTTCATTAAAGAAAAATTTCCTAGTTACGCTGAGCGTCGAAATTTTATCTGGCAAGAATTCAACCCGCTCATCAACAACCTCGAGGGTAAGGACAACCGTCCCTTAGATACTCCGACATCTCAGACACTAAAAGCTTTCGATCAAGAGAGCATTCATGCCGCGTGGCAACGAGCGCTTGATCGCCGCACAAATGATCCGGCGGGTGCAATCACTGCGGCTAGGACTCTACTTGAAACAGTGTGCAAACATATTTTAGATGCCCGCTCTATTCTCTACGACTCAAACAGGGTAGAGCTACACGAGCTTTACAAGCTCACCGCAGCTGGACTCAATCTTTCGCCCAGCCAACATACGGACGATGTTTTTAAGCAAATCCTTGGCGGTTGCTCTGCAATTGTCAATGGCCTCGGCACATTGCGTAACCGACTCGGTGACGCACATGGCAAGGGGCAGAATTCGGTCCGCCCGGCTGCCCGACATGCTGAGTTGGCCGTAAACTTGGCGGGCACGGTCTCGCTCTTTCTCGTGTCAACTTGGGCGCAGGACATGAAAACTAACAATGCACTAGAGCGCTAGAAATCGTATGGCAGTCATCCACATCGGCTCTGAATCCGAATACAGCAAGATCACACTACCGTCCTCTTACTCAACAAAGGGGTGGGCGCAAGCGGATGCCAAAACTGCAGTACATGGGTTTCATGGACAAGTGAAACCTTGGGTAGACGGCGCTGATTTTGAGATATTTACAGCGCAACTTCGATTGGTGTACGAGTCGCTGCAAGGCGAAGCGGAGTTCTCACCTATAGAGAAACAGTTCACTCTCAAGTTGGTCTGTAAAGTTGGCGGTCATATAAAAGTTTCAGGCACCGCTTGGTCGCAAGCAACATGCGAGAACAAGCTGGAGTACGTGCTCGAACTCGACCAGTCTTATTTGCTTGGCCCTTTGCGAAAGCTGGAAGACCTGCTTGCACTCAATAAAAGGCGCGACGCCTAGCCCTCACATGTTCAGGTTTTCGGCGTCAGCCATTCAGGCTTCGGCAGATTCACGAATACGCCGCGTATGCTTTCGCTCCAGCGTGTGGCGAGTTGGCTGAAATACGGATCGCCGTCTTCGATGCGCTGCTACGCATTGGCATTGACGCTGTAATTGCGATAGATCAGCAGAGCGATCGGCAAACCTACCGAAACGTTTGAGCGCATGGTCGAAACGAACGAAAACAGCGTGCCGTCGCGATTTTACTCACATCGCTGCAGCGTGCTACGTCAACGCAGAATTGGGCTCCCCCCGACAAAATATTTATCCAATCCGCGGCGGTTTAGGCGTGGATTTTTTGCTCGCCACAGTTTTGCGAGGCGTCGATTTCGATGCGGGTTTACGCTTGGATGCAGTTGACTTCGACGTCGCCGGGGTCGATCCCGCCAGCGCCGATGCATTGGCGTTGTAGCGCGTCACGAGCGCATCCACGCCGGCGGCACTGATCTCGTCGTTCCAGTCTTCGAGCAAGGTCAGCAGCAATAATTTCTCGAACTCCTGCGCAAACCGCTGCGTCACCGAATCCGGATCGGCAACGCGCTTGCCGTCCGCGATCAAGCCGAAATACACGCGACCGTTGTAACTCATGATCGACAGCCCGAGACCGATACTGCCGTTTTGCGGCACCCAGAACATCATCTCGCGAATCCGACTTCCTGCCATGTACAACGGCACCGACGGCCCCGGCACATTGGTCGCCACGGCGGTGGCCTTGCGGCTGAACATTTCCAGCGCCGGACCTTGCAACATCGCCGGCCCCATGCCGAGCACCGCGAGCAGACCGAACGCGACGATCGCCTGGCGCGACTGCTTCAGCTCACGCATATTCTGCGCGACGATTTCAAGCCGCCGCAGCGGGTTCGATTCGCCGATCGGCAGGCCGAGAAACACCAGGCCAAAATGATTGCCGAGTTTTTTCGCATGCTCGAGCGGACGCAGATTCACCGGCACGGTGGCGTGGATGGTCAGGCCTTCGACATCTTCGCCGCGCTCCAACAAATAATGCCGCAGCGCGCCCGCCGCACACGCCAGCAGCACATCGTTGACGGTGCAGCCAAGCACCTTGCCGATGGTCTTGACGTCTTCCAGCGGTAACGGCTCGGCCCAGGCCACGCGCTTGCTCACGCCGAGTTCGCCCTTCAACGAAGTGATCGGATCGTCTGGCAAGGTCAATGCCGTGGCGAGTTCCTTGGCGATCTCGCTACCTTCATGCGCCAGCGCGGTGGCGATGCTCGGATCGCGCAGAATCTCCGCACCTTTTTCCCAGATCGTACTGCCGATCGCGAGCGCACGCTTGAGGCCGGTGCGTCCGGGTTCGAGCAAACGTTGCGCCACGCTGCCTTGATCTTTTTTCAGCCAACTGCGATTGAGTTCCGCGCGTTTTTCCGGGGCGTTGTCGGTGTCGGTCAACGACAACGTAACCTGCACCAGCGCCAGGCCGTCGGCATAACAATGATGGATGCGTACGATCAATGCGCTGCCGCCGAGATAATCCTCGACCACATGAAACTGCCACAACGGCCTGGAATGATCGAGCGGCGTCGACGCCATCTGGCTAACGAGTTTTTCCAGCTCGCGCTTGTCGGCATTGCCCGGCAACGCGGTCACGCGCACATGCCAGTCCATCGCGAAATCCGCATCTTCTTCCCAGTAGGCACCGGTCGCGGTATCGACGGCTTTCTGGCGGAATCGGCGAAACGCTAGAAAGCGTTCGGACAACAAGCGCTTGAGTCGATCCACATCCATCTGCGTATCGAACATGACCACGCTGGTGATCATCATCAGATTCGTCGCGCGCTCCATTCGCAGCCACGCCGTATCCACCTTCGACATGGGTTCGCGCTGGGCGCTGGCGCTTTCGTACATGGAACGATACTCCGCTGTGTTGGCGTCTGAGGCGCGCTGCGCCATTGGACGCATGCCAGCGCTAGCATCACGGCATTGTCATGAAAACGCAACGGGCATGCGGGCGACACGATTAAGTTAATATCGATGCTGCAGCAAGCGCCGCTTGCAATACGCAAACGACCCGACCAGACCCTCATGGAACATGCCAGCGACATCCTGCTCAGTCTGTTCATTGTGTTCGTCGCCGCGCAGATCGGTGCGGAGATCGCGCAACGATTGAAACTGCCGGGCGTGGTCGGCGAAATCGCCGCGGGTTGTGTGGTTGGGCCATCCGTGCTCGGCTGGATTCAGCCGTCCGAAGCGCTTGATGTGCTCGCCGAAATTGGCGTGGTGTTGCTGCTGTTTTCGGTTGGCCTGGAAACGCGGCTTGAGGATTTGCAGAAGGTCGGGCGCAGCGCGTTTCTGGTCGGTGTCCTTGGCGTGCTGATTCCTTTTGTGCTCGGTGCAGGCTGGGCGGTCGGCGCCGGGTTTCCGATCAATAAATCGCTGTTTGTCGCTGCCGCATTTGTCGCCACATCGGCCGGAATCACCGCACGCGTATTGCAGCAACTCAATGCGCTGCAACGTATCGAGAGCCGCGTGATTCTGGGCGCCGCCGTGATCGACGATATCCTCGCGATGTTGCTGCTCGGTGTGGTCGTGTCACTGCAGGGCGGCGGCAATCTGGAATGGCAACACCTGTTATTTGTGCTCGGCGGCGCCGTGGGTTTTATTGCCGTAGTCGGTTTTGTCGGCACGCGCGCGATGCGCGAAAAATCACACTGGCTCGAAGCGCCGATCAATCCATTGTCACCGCTGACGATCGTGCTGGCGCTGTGTCTCGGCCTCGCGTTTCTGTCGACCAAGTTTGGTCTGGCTGGAATCATCGGCGCATTTCTCGCCGGTATGGTCGCCTCGGAAACCAAACAGCGCGAAACGCTGGAACATCAAACTCAACCGTTGCTGGCGCTACTGACTCCATTCTTTTTTGTACTCACCGGCGCAAAGATTGAATTCGCACAACTGGCGAATGCCGATGCATTGCTGATGCTGGGCGTGGTCACACTAATCGCCATCGTATCCAAACTCGGTGGCGGATTTCTTGGTGCGCTCGCGCTCGGTAAACGCAGCGCGTTGATTGTTGGTGTCGGCATGGTTCCGCGCGGCGAAGTCGGCGTGGTGATCGCCAGTCTCGGTCTTGCGAGTGGCGTTTTCTCGCCGAAGATGTACGCCGTGATCGTGGCAATGTCGTTACTCACGGCGATGATCACGCCACCGGTGCTGGCGGTTTTGCTGCGGAAAAGTTCGATTGACTGACGCCGTTATTTCACGCCCTATCCAGACATCAAGCCGCTTGCAGCAAGAACTCGACCTTCACTGCATCAAACGGAAAAACAATACCGCCGCATTCGGCACGATGAAGTACGCCAACATTCAGCAGCGCGACCACATCGCCGTGCACGGCTTTGACATCGCGATTGATACGGCGCGCCGCTTCGCGGATGGAAACCGGTCCGGCACCGCAAAGCGCCTTCAGTAACTCCCAGCGTTTGGCAGTCAATATCTGCCAAAGTAATTCCGGCGTCGCGAAAGTGATGCGTGCCGACTTCTGCGCCTTGCCGGTTCTCCAGGCATGTGAGAAATCGCTCATCGCTTGCGTCGGACTGCATACATCAAGTGTCACAGTTTTCATCGTTCCACCTCGCAATATCACGTTGGAAATCGGAGATCAGCTTCTCGGTTGTGGTGAACTTGTACACAGTTCCATCTTCGTCAAAATGCCTGTGATCACCCTTGCCAAGCTCATTGTCGTAGCGAAGTACACAAACGCCGTCAACGATATAAGCCAACCGATATTTGCAATCGTGGCTGGAACGTTTTACCGGTTTGGGGAGTTGCCAAACCGCTATCTCGGCGAAAGCAGATTCCGAATAGATGATGCGGGTATGTGCCAGCGGAACTGCCTGCATGTTGGAGAACGTAACAACACCTAAAATTGTTGTCAATAAATCCACCGATCAGGCATTGCGCATGCGCTGATACGCATCCAGCGCCGCATTCCGGGTTGCGGCCAGATCCAGCATCGGCGGCGGGTAACCGGTGCGTTGCAACAGCGCCGGATCGAGCCACGGCTCATGCACCAATTTGGCTGGGACATCGGCCAGCTCCGGCAGCCAACGCTTGACGTAGGCACCGTCGGGATCGAATCGATATCCCTGCGTGACCGGATTGAAGATGCGGAAATACGGCGATGCATCCGCGCCCGATCCGGCCGTCCATTGCCAGCCTTGCGTGTTGTTGGCGAGGTCGGCATCCACCAACGTATCCCAGAACCAGCGCGCGCCGTGCCGCCAGTGCTGGCATAGATTTTTGGTGAGAAAACTCGCGACCAGCATGCGCACGCGATTGTGCATCCAGCCGGTGTGCCAGAGTTCGCGCATGCCGGCATCGATGATCGGAATACCGGTCTGGCCGCGCTGCCAGCGCGCGATTGCCACCGCATCATCCGGCGCCCACGGAAATGCATCGAACTGCACTTGCAACGGTCTCTCCGGCGTGTGTGGATAGTGGTATAGCAAATGATTCGAGAATTCGCGCCAACCTAGTTCGCGCAGATACGGCTCGGCGGCTTCGTGCAACACCAAAGATGATTCGCGGCGCGCATATTCATCGAGCATCCACGCGATCTGACGAGGCCCGATTTCGCCGAAATGCAGATGTGGCGAGATGCGTGACGTGCCGACATGATCGGGCCGATCGCGCTCAGCTTTGTAGTCGCGCAACGCCGCTTCGCAAAACTGCTGCACCGATTCGTGCGCGCCGAATTCGCCCGGCAACCAGTGCGCACCGAACTCGCTATCCCACGGAATTTTCGGAAGCAGATACAGCGAATTCAGCCCGACCGAACCTTCAGATTTTTTCGTCTCGATGCGCTGCGGCGCGGGTTGCGGCGCGTCAATCTGCAGGCCCGCACGCAGCTTGCGCCAGAACGGCGTGAACACGCGATATGGATCGCCCTGCCCGGTTTCGATCTGCCACGGCTCAATCAGCAACGCGCCGTTGAAACTTTTCGCCTCGATGCCATCATCGCGCAAGGCTTGCTTGATACGCTTGTCGCGCGCGATGCAGGCCGGTTCGTAACGACGATTCCAGTAGACCGCTCTCGCACCGCTGGCAATGATAAGTTCACGCAGACTTTCCAGCGTCGCGCCTTGGCAAATATGCAGATACGAACCGCGTTCGCGCAAGCTCTGGTCGAGCGCGGTAAGCGAGTGATGCAACCACCAACGACTGGCTGCGCCAAGCGCCCACGGCGCTTCTTCTTCCGGCGCGTGAATGTATACCGGCAACACGTTCGCGCCGCTGTCGATCGCGGTGAGCAGCGCCGGATTGTCTTCGAGGCGAAGATCGCGGCGAAACCAGACGATGATGACCTGACTCATGCTTGCGTCATTCCCAAATGCTTAATCCGTCAGCATGCCTGCGTTGACGTGCAGAAAAGATAAACAACGCAGCATGGCGCGAGCAACAATTCTGACGCTGGCGAATCAGCAAGCGCAGAGTACCCACGTCGGCAATTATTTCGGCGAATCTGCAATCACGCGGCAATTCGCCACAATTTCGCCAGCATTCGCGATGCGGCGCTGGCTATACTAGGATAACTTTCGAGAGTCGAGGAATGACCATGCGCATGCAGTCCTTGTTTTGTTCGCCGTTGCATCGTATTTCATTCCGCATCGCTGTCATTGCGTTGCTGGCGACGCTCGTCGCCTGCGGTAAATCCGAAGCACCCGGCACCACTTCGGCGTCAAATGGAAACGCTGCGCCGGTCGTGACGAATCCTGTTGTGCCGGCAAAAATCGAAGGCTTCGGTTTGGTCAGCGCCGGACTCGACGAGGACAACGAAAACGATCGTCCGAGCATGCTGCTGAAGTTCTCCGAAAAAATTGCCGGGGCGCAAAAATTTGATGAGCTGATCCAACTGACCGGACCAAAAGGCGCCACGGTTTCGGGCAGTTGGGCACTGGACGACGACGGCATGCGACTGCGTTTTCCGTTCCTTGATGCGAACAAAAATTACAAATTGCATATCAAGGCCGAGCTGTCATCAGCCGATGGCAAGGCGCTAAAAGGTCCGATCGATCAGGAAGTGTTTACCGGGCCGATGCAACCGGCGGTGGGTTTCGCCTCGCAAGGCAGTGTTTTGCCCGCGCGCGATACGCAAGGTTTGCCGGTGGTCAGCGTCAACGTGAGCGAAGTCGATGTGGAATTTTTCCACGTGCGCGACAAATCGCTCTCGACGTTTTTCGCCACGTATCAGCGCGCCGGTCAGCACGGTTCATGGGAACTGTCGCGGCTCAGCAAGATCGCTGATTCGATCTACAGCAATCGCTTCGTGCTCGATGGCAAACCCGACCAACGCGCGCTCAATTACATCCCTACCCAGAACATCAACGAGATCGCGCAACCCGGTCTGTATTTCGCCGTGATGCGTCGCGCCGGCCAGTTCGACAGCACCTTCCAGACCAGCTTTTTCTTCGTCAGCGACATCGGGCTGCATACGCGTGTGCACGCCGACAAGCTCTGGGTGCATGCGGCATCGCTGAAAACCGGCGAGCCATTGCGCGGCGTGGAGCTGCATGTGCTCGACAAGGCCGGCAACAGCGTCGCCGGCAGTGAGCTCAAGACCGATGCCGATGGCAATAGCGAGTTCGTCTACAAACTCAAGACCGATCATGTGCTGGTGGCGAAATCCGGCACGGATGTGTCGTTGTTGCCGTTCAATCAGCCGGCGCTGGATTTGTCCGATTTTGCGGTGAGTGGACGCCGCCAAGATTGGTACGAGGTGTTCGCGTGGTCGGGTCGCGATCTGTATCGACCCGGTGAAAACGTGCGGGTTTCCGCGCTATTGCGCGACTACGACGGCAAGCCGATCAAACCGCAACCGCTGTTGGCAACGCTCAAACAACCCGATGGCCGCGTGTTTGCTACGGTCACCTTGCAAGCGAAGGAACTTGGCTATTTCGAATTCAATCGCGTGATCCCGCAAGACGCGCCGACCGGACGCTGGCAGCTCGAGTTCCGCGTCGATCCGGCGGCGAAAGAAACCGATCATCGCTACAATTTTCGGGTCGAGGATTTCCTGCCCGAGCGGCTCAAGCTCGATCTGAACAGCAGCAAGAGTCGGCTGGCTCCCGGCCAGACTTTGCCGCTCTCGGTCGATGCTGCGTATTTGTACGGTGCGCCCGCTGCGGGCAATCGTTTCACGGCCAGATTATTGCTCAGCGCGGATCAGCATCCGGTCGACACCCACAAGGATTTTTTCTTCGGCGATCCGACCATCGAATTGCCGAAAGAAGCGCAGGACAGCATCGATACCGAACTCGACGAGCAAGGAAAATTCAACCAGGAAATCAAGGTTCTGGCCGATGCCAAAGCCACCGCGCCGATCGCGGCATTGATCAGCGGCAGCGTCTACGAAAGCGGCGGGCGCACGGTCACGCGCACACTCAAGCGCACGGTCTGGCCGGCCGATAGCTTGATCGGCGTGCGGCCGCTGTTCGACGACAAGGACGGTGCAAATTCGAACAGCATGGCCGACTTTGAAATCATCCGCAGCAATGCGGCGGGAGACATGCTCGCATCAGAAAAACTGCACGCCGTGCTGAAGCGCGATCGCCGTGAATTCCATTGGACTTACGATCGCGATACCGGCTGGAAATTCGACTTCACCCAGCATTGGGAAGATGCGATCGAACATGACTTTACCATCGAGGCCGGCAAAGCTGCCAAGCTGGAGATGAAAGTCGACTGGGGCGATTACCGGCTCGAAATCAGCGATCCGCAAACCGGCCTGACCACACGTTATCCATTTATCGCCGGCTGGTCGTGGTCGGATCAGAATCGCGGCAAGGAAGCGCGCCCGGACAAGGTCAAGGTGACGCTCGACAAGGAGCGTTACCAGACCGGCGACACGCTCAAAGTGACGATCACCCCGCCGCAAGCTGGCCCGGGTTTGTTGCTGGTCGAGAGCGATCATTTGCTGTTTAGTCGCAATATCGACGCCAAGCCCGGTGCGACGTACGAGATTCCGGTGACCAAGGATTGGGAACGCCACGATGTGTATGTCAGCGCGATCGTATTCCGTCCCGGCTCGGCCGCCGAACACACCACGCCGAATCGTGCGGTTGGTGTTGCGCACGTCGAAATGGATCGGCGTGCGCGCAGCATTGCTGCCAGCGTCAGCGCGATCGATACGATGCGCCCTGATCAGGATCTCGAAGTGACCGTGAAAGCGGCCGCACTCGCCGGCAAACCGGCCTATGTCACGTTGTCGGCGGTGGATGTAGGCATCCTCAATATCACGCGTTTTTCGTTGCCGGATGCAGTCGCGTATTTCTTCGCGCAACGTGCGCTCGGTGTGGATGCGTACGATTTGTACGGTCGTGTGATCGAAAGTTTCGAGGGCGGTCGCGCGCATCTGCGTTACGGCGGCGATGCGATGCTATCGGCGTTGCCGCAGGCGCGACGTCCGACCGCGAAAGTATTGACGGTCGATCTGTTCAACGGCCCGGTGCTGCTCGACGTCAAGGGCGAGGCCAAACTGAAATTGCACGTGCCGGAGTTCAATGGCAGCTTGCGTGTGGCGGCGATGGTTTATGGCGACGACCAATATGGCAGCGCGCAAACCGAGACGATCGTGCGTGCACCGCTGGTCGTGGAAGTTTCCACACCGCGCGTGATGGCGCCGGGCGATAGCGCCACGCTTACGGTCGACCTGCAGAATTTTTCCGGCGGCACGCGCGAGTTCAATGTCCAGGCCAGCGCCGACAAACCGCTCGCGCTCGATAACGGCACACGCAAGATCACGCTCGCCGACAAGGCCAAGACCAGCCTGAATTTTCCGCTGAAAGCACTCGACGGATTCGGCATCGGCTATTTCCGCGTGCAGGCGCAAAGCGGCGAGATCAAGATCGATCGGCAGTTTGAAATCGCACTGCGTCCGGCATATCCGAGCGTGCGACATTCCACGCCGCGCGTGATTGCTGCGGGTGAGTCGATCAGCATCGGCGCGGATGCAATCAGCGGTTTGCAAGGCGACAGTGTAAACGCACGGCTGAGCCTGAGCACGTTGCCGCCACTGCCTTTCGGCAGTGCGGTCGAGCAGTTGTTCAAGTATCCGTACGGCTGTCTCGAACAGACCACGAGCAAGGCGTTCCCGCTGATCTGGATGGATGCCGCCACGGCGCAAAAACTCTCGATCAAGCCGATGGATGCGGACAAGCGTCAGCGCCAGATCGATGAAGCTTTTAGCCGTCTATCCTCCTTCCAGTTGCAAAATGGCAATTTCTCGATATGGGGCGGCGATAGCGAAGGCAACGAACAACTCACGCCCTACGTTGCGGAATTCCTGCTCGACGCGCGCGATGCGGGTTTCAAGATTCCCGAGACGACGTTGCAGAAAGCGCTGTCGCGAATCAACGATGATTTGCTCGCCGGTGGTCATCATTTTTACGCTTACCAGCAGCCCGAGCACTTGCGCTTCGCCAACGAGGCGTACTCGGCGTATGTACTCGCGCGTGTGCAGCGCGCCCCGCTCGGCACCTTGCGCGCGATCTTCGACAACGAACGCGAGAGGTCGCTGACACCGTTGCCGCTGGTGCATCTCGGCATCGCACTCGTATTGCAGGGCGACAAACCGCGCGGCGAAAAAGCCATCGCCGAAGCGTATGCGAAGGTATGGAAACCGCGCCCGGATTATCTCGGCGATTATGGCTCGGAGTTGCGCGATCAAGCGCTGATGCTGGCGCTGCTGCACGAGCACGGCATGAGCAAATCCGAGTACGACGCCAGCATGATCAAGCTGGCGCAGGATTACACCGTCCGCAAGCACGATGGCTGGAATTACCTGAGTACGCAGGAAATGGTCGCGCTGTTCCGCCTCGGTCGGCAACTGCTGTTGAGCGATACGCCAACCTTCAGCGGCAAGCTCACTATCGGCGGCACATCGAGCGATATTCCAGCGGACAAACTCTGGTCGCAGGTATTCGGCGGCAATGAGGTTCGCAGCGGCATCAGCGCCCTCTTGAGCGGCAACGCAAAAAGCATCTATGCGATGCAGGATGTCGTCGGGTATCCGAACAAGGCGCCGGCGATGGACTATAGCAAGATCGCGATCACGCGCGCCTGGTATACGCCCACCGGCGAGTCGATCACTGACAGCACGCTGACCGAAGGTCAGACCGTAGTCGTGGCGATCACGCTCGAAGCCAAAGAATCGATGCCGGATGCGATGTTGATCGACCTGCTGCCCGGTGGACTCGAAATCGAAAACCTGAATCTGACCGATGCCAAACAATGGGCCGAGGTCGTGATCAACGATGTCAAACTCAGTGAGCGCGGCAACGCTGCGGAAATCGTCCACGAGGAATTTCGCGATGATCGTTATATCGCCGCGGTGAAACTCGAACCGGGTCAGAAGGCACAGTTGTTTTATCTGCTGCGCGCGGTTTCGCCGGGTACCTACGCGGTGCCGCCGACCTTGGTCGAGGACATGTATCGACCGCAGTTGCGTGGCATCGGCGCGAGCAAACCGGCCATGATCAAGGTCGTGGAACCGCTGTAGTCGCGCGAGATTTTCATACCCGAGCCGAATATTTGCTTGCCTCAACCTCGTATGAAAATCCGTTTCCAGCGTGAGTCGATCTCTCCATCGCCCGGAGAGATCGACACCGCACCGCGCAACAAGAAAAAGCGTTGGCGCTGGGGCAAATACTGCGCATTTTTTCTGCTCGCGATGCTCGTGATCGCAATTCTGTTCGATCGTATTTTTCCGCTGCCGCTGCCCGATGCGAACGGCCCAGGCGGCGCGATCGTGCTCGCGCGCGACGGCACACCGCTACGCGCATTCGCCGATGCGTCCGGCATCTGGCGTTATCCGATAACGCCGGAACAGGTCTCGCCGCTGTATCTCGAAACCTTGTTGAACTACGAGGATCGCTGGTTCTACCAGCATCCGGGCATCAACCCGCTCGCACTATTGCGCGCATTCGCACAGATGCTGTTGCATCGGCATATCGTATCGGGCGGCTCGACCTTGACGATGCAGGTCGCGCGCATCATCGATCCGCATTCGCGTTCGTTCGGCGGCAAACTCTGGCAAGTCGCGCGCGCCCTGCAACTCGAGGCCCATTTGAGCAAACGCGAAATTCTCACGCTGTACCTCAACTACGCGCCCTACGGCGGCACCATCCAAGGCGTGCAGGCAGCGAGTTACGCCTATCTCGGCAAACCAGCAAATCGCCTGAGCCATGCCGAGGCCGCACTGCTGACCGTGTTGCCGCAATCGCCTAGCCGCTGGCGTCCGGATCGCGATGCGGCACGCGCGCAGATCGCACGCGACAAGGTGCTGCGACGCATGGGCGATCTGCAGATATTGAGCAAGGCGCAAGTCGACGATGCGCGCATCGAAGCAGTCAGCGCGCGTCGTCTGACGCCACCACTCAAAGCCGCATTGCTCGCCGAGCGTTTGTACGAAGCCGCACCCGGGCAACGCAATATCGCCACCACCATCGACAACGAAATGCAGAGCGCGATGGAAGCGCGCGTCGCGGCGTATCTCACGCATTTACCGGATCGAACGTCAGCAGCAATGCTGATTGTCGACAACAGCAATCTCGATACCCTCGCCTACGTCGGCTCGGGTGCATTCGCCGATGAAGCGCGCCTCGGTCACGTCGACATGGTGCGCGCTTGGCGTTCGCCGGGTTCGACTTTGAAACCGTTTTTGTACGGCCTTGCACTGGACGACGGCCTGATCGATTCCGAGAGTTTATTGCTCGACGCGCCGCAATCGTTCGGCGATTATCGGCCCGGCAATTTCAGCGCGACGTTCAACGGCCCGATCGGTGCGGCCGAAGCACTGCGCCTGTCATTGAATGTGCCGGCAGTGGATCTGCTCGATCGTGTCGGGCCGGCGCGTTTCGTCGCACGACTCGGCAACGCCGGTCTCAACATCAAGTTGCCAGCCGGCGCCGAACCGAACCTGTCGATCATTCTCGGCGGCGGCGCAGTGCGGCTGGAGGATCTGGTCGGCGTATATGCGGCACTGAATCGCAACGGTGTTGCCGCGCATCCGCGGCTGCGTCCGCAAGATCCGTTGATCGAACGCAATGTCCTTTCCGCAGGTGCGGCATGGATCGTGCGCGCGATGCTGGAGGCGAATCCGCGCCCCGGTTACGCGCCGGGTACGTTCGATCTCACGACACGCCCGAGAGTGGCTTGGAAAACCGGCACGAGCTACGGTTTTCGCGATGCCTGGGCGCTCGGCACCACACGGCGTTACACCATCGGCGTGTGGATCGGCCGCCCCGACGGCACGCCACTGCCGGGTCAATACGGCGCGGTGACGGCGTTACCGTTGTTGTTCCAGGCGATCGACAGCCTGCCGCGTAGCAACGTCGTATTGTTGCCGGACGTGCCACCAGCTAGTGTGAGCAGCGCAGATATCTGCTGGCCGCTCGGGCTGGTTTTCGATGCCGCCGCGCCCGAACTTTGCCATCGCAAACTCACCGCGTGGATCTTGAATGGCGTGATTCCACCGACCTTGCCGGAGCGCGAGGCGAATATCTGGAGCTCGGGCAAGACCAGCTTTCGCGCCGATGCAAAAACCGGCTTGCGCCTCAGTGCCGATTGCCATCACGCGCAGGAAAAAAACGCGCAGATCGCCCGCTGGCCGGCGCTCGCTTATCCGTGGCTGACTCGCGCGCAACGCCAGCAGGCGAGCTTGCCCGCACTCGCGACCG
>JAYVTP010000211.1:0-6786 GCA_043788685.1 Pseudolysobacter sp.
GCATCGGCGCGGTACTCTGCCTTGGCCAGACTCTTGCCCTTAATATCTTGCCAGTCGACGCTGACCTGGCCGTGGAAGTCACTGCTCGGCAGCGCCACCTTGATCTGCGGCTGCGAGTGCCAGCGTTCGGCAGCGAGCGCGAGCAGCAGCGCATCGCGTTGTCGCACATCGTTTGTCGCTGGATTGATCGGCGGCGGCAGCAGACTGAGCTTACCGATCGCGTCGCGTCCCGCGCTGAGATCCGCCGCATACACGAGCACGGCAGCAGGGGTTGGCACCATGCGCGGTGGCGGCAGGATAAAGCGCACTTGATCGACGTTGTAGCTGATCGATTGCAGCACCTTGCCGGTCGCATTCAGCCAGTCGACGTTGACCATCCCGTGAAAACTGTTGCCCGGCAGTTTGACCGCGACCTGCGTGCTCCAGCGATCCGTGCCGCGGGCGAGTGCGAGGGTGTCCTTGGGTCGATCGAGCACGAGCGCCGGATCACCGAGCAGGTTGTAGGTTTCCACCAGCGTGCGATCGGAAATCGTGCGCTTGGCCTTGATAATCGCAGCGCCGATGGTCTGGCCCGGTGTCAGCAATTCGGCGATCAAGGCCTTGCTGTAGGCCGGATCGGGCGAGTTGCGCCAGCTTGCGGCGAACACCGCCACCGCGCCTTTGTCCGGTTCGCGCAGGAAACGTTCGCCGATCGAATCTTCGGTCGGATTATCGAACGGCGCCGAATAACACGTCATGCTCAGCACCATCGGCAGGCGTGCGCCGTTGTGCAATTGCGAGACGTCATCCAGCGTAAACAAGTCATGGTTCTTGCGCAGATCGGGCGGTCCGGTACGCCAGATAAACCGACCGCCGTGACCGAGAAAATGCACGAGCAACTGGCCGTCGTTGAGGCTTTGCTTGATGTCGGATTGATGCGCGAGATTATCCTTCTCGGCGGCATCGCCATAAATCTTGCGCGCCGCGAAACCTTTTGTTTCGAGTTGCTCAGCGATCTCGTCGGAGGCGGTCTGGAAGTAATTATCTTCGTTCGCGATAAACATCACGTCGCGGCGCCACGAACCGGGCTGTGGCTTGGTGAAATAGGCGATAGTCTTGTTGACGATGGCAGTGACATCGGACGGTTCGACTACCGGAAAACGTCCGATCGCAACGGTCGGATGGAAGTCGTCGGTGGTGAAAGTAACGAACGGATTGTCGCTGGCCGACTGGCCTTCTTCAGAAGGAAATTGCCAGGTCGGAATCAGGTTGCGCGTGACCAGATCTTTTGGCTTGGTGCCGTAAGCGGTGGCAGGAATTCCATCGAAGTGATCGGGTATCAACAGTTCATAGTCGTGCGTGGCCCACTTCGCCATGCTCGCATCGTCCGGATTTTCATGCCGGATATCGAAACTGGCATCACCCACCAGCAGCACAAAACGCGGTTTGGTCGGCCAGTGTTCGACGCCGTACTGCACGAGGTTGCGGATCGCTCGCGGATGATCGATGCCGCCGTTGAACTGATCGTAGACCTGGCTGACATCGATCACCGCAACCTTGAGTCCGCGCGAGCGATGGAATTCGGCAAGCGGCTGGATCGCGGCGATCAGACGCGGATGCGCGACGATCAGATAATCGAAACCCGAGTCGGTTTTGCGCAAATCGCCGGCGGCCACCGCCTGCAATCGCGATGGCACGAGTGGCAGCGCATTCGCTAGTGGATACAAGGTGACATTGGCTGGCACGTGATCGAAATTCCAGCGTCCGTTGCCGACAGCATGCGCCGGCAAATAAATGCCTTCAGCCGTATAAACGGCCGGCGCGTTTGTGCCGTTCTGCTGCAGTTCGATGCGCGCCGGCAGCTTGCTGTCCAGCACGAACGGTGCCGCGCTGGCATCCAGCGAACCGCCGATCGGATAGTCGAGTTCGATGAAATTGAACATCACCACATCGACCAGCGGATTGACGGATTTGGTATCGGCATGGCGCACTGGCACGCGCAGCGCGAGCGTGTTGCCGCGCGCCTTGAGTAAATGCGCGGGGATGCGAATTTTCTTGCGAACTTCCTCGCGACCGTCCCAACTAATCGATGGCAAGGTGCTGCCGTTCAATACGATTTGCACCGCGTGATCGTCCGATTTGACAGCATCGCTCAAAGGCACATCGGAGAGACCGCGGAAATCCAGCGTCGCAGTAATCGCGGTGTCGCGTTTGCCGGCGAGATCGGCAAGATCGAAATCAAAAGAGAACGGTTGCGCATCGGCGTGAGTGAGCTTGGCCCATTGCCACACGTCGGGTTCTTCACCGGGCTTCACCAGCGTCTGGTTAAGCCGGATCATCAGATTATCCTGCTCCAGATGCAGATGACGAGTGAGTGTGGCGCTGGCGACGGAAACCGCTGCGCTGCCGGTTTGTTCGTGCATGCGCGCATGCTGGCCGGGTTCGGCGCTGAGCAGGTAGACGTTGGCGATGCTGTATTGATCGAACCAACTCGCCGGCCCGTGCAGCGGCTCGCCGATCCATTCGATGCGCGACTTTGCAGCCAATTTCCCGTCAACACTGTCGAGCACGCGCAGCGGAATTTCCGTGTCTTGATGGCGCAGCACCAGATCGGCGCTTGGGCAATCTTGCAAGCCCGGTTGGCTGGCGATGATGCTCGTATAATCCAGCGCATATACGCCGGCTTGTTGCAGTTCGATATGCAAGCTGCCGCTGCACGCTGGCGCCGCGATTGCCGATGCAACATGAAATAGCGGCGACAGTGCGCCGAGAAAAAACAAACGTCGATGGATCATCGGACAATCGTGGCCTAGTCGACGCGGAATGCAGCGCTGTGCAGGCAGACAAGGCTAGCGGGGGACAACCCGCATTGCAAATTCACGCGCTGTATGCCGCATCCGGCAACGGTGCTAGCTGACGAAATCAGTATCGCCTCAAGCGCAACATTTCATCGCGTCGAGACCTTGCTGGCAACTTATTTCATAACGCCCGGCAGCAGCGATTGCCAGTGGATGCCGCTGCGTATTTTCCGAGTGACAGCGCTGGCGGCGGGATCGGCCTTGCCGGTTGCCGCGGCAGATGCACCGGATGCAGTACCGGTACAACGCGTTTCGGCGACGACGCCGGGCGTGGCCACGCAGGTAGGTGCGGCAACATTATCGGCCGATGCGCCATCGGCATCAGAACTCGCCACGATCTCCGCACCCGGCATATTCGCCTGGCAGGCGCAGTCGTTACTGGCGAGCATATTCATCGATGAGCTTTCGCCCATGCGCAGGCTACCTGCGTATGCGCACATGCCTTGCGCCAGCAGTGCAGCGCCGACAAAGATGATGAGACCAAGCAATTTCATGGGTTTCTCCGGGATACATCTGGAAGGCTGATGCAGAGCGTTATGCATAATCGCACGTCTTTACCGCACCGTTCTAATGCCGCGAGAATGGGAAGCAGGTTCCGTGCCAGAAGTCATGCTCGCGGCGGCTTTTTGAAATCAACCATTTAGCCGGGAAAGGTGATTTTCGCAACACGGCAGCGGACACAATTGTCCGAACCGGACACTGTCCGGCGTGTTCGCGATGCGCAACTTTCAATTTCCGAAGCGGCAAGGCGGCGTCGACCGCGCTGAGGGAGATGGCCGACGCGGCGGACATTGCGGCGCAGCAAGCCAGCACGCGGTCGCATCACTACACTGCGCCCTCATGAATATCGCCGTCCCTCTCGATTTGCCTTGCGCGGTTGCACTGCCACGCTTCCAGCCCGGTGGTTACGCGCTCAAACGCGCGCTGATCTGCGGTATCCGTCGGCTCCTCGCGCGACGCGAGGCGATCAACAAGATCAATGTGTTTCCAGTCGCGGATGGCGATACCGGCAGCAATCTTGCTTTCACCCTGAGCGCAGTCGGCGACGCGCTCGGCAGCATGCGCACGGCGTGTGTCGACACCTTGTTGCGCCGTGCCGCGAGCGAAGCGATCGACGGCGCGCGCGGCAACTCGGGTGCGATCCTCGCGCAGTTTCTGCTAGGCATCAGCGATGCGTTGAAAAACATCAGCCGCATCGATGCGCGCAGTTTGACCAACGCGATCAGTTGCGGCTCGATGCAGGCGCGGCTCGCGGTAGCGCAACCGATCGACGGTACCATCCTGTCGGTGATCGGCCGGTTTGCCGAATGCCTGCGTCAGCAACGCGATGCCGGCATTGATGACCTGCGCGAGATCTATGGCCACGCATTGCAATCCGCGCGCGAGGCACTCGCCGCCACGCCGCAACAGTTGGCGGTATTGCGCAAAGCCGGCGTGGTCGATGCTGGCGCGCAGGGATTTGTCGAGCTGCTTGAAGGCATCCAGCAATACATTCAACGTGGTCGCGCCGCGCTGACCGATCATGCGCAGGAAACGTCATACGCGGGTGCGGATGGCGTGCTCAGCGACAGCATGGAGTTCGATGCCTCGAGCCATCGTTATTGCAGCGAGTGTGTCTTGAGTGCAGATGATCTGGATCGCGATGCGGTGCGTGCGGCGCTCGATCGACTCGCAGGTTCAAGTTTGGTGATAGCCGGCACGCGCGAAAAATTGCGCATCCACATGCATCTGGATCAACCCGAAACATTGTTCGCCACGCTCGCGCAATTCGGTCGTGTCAGTGCGCACAAGGCCGACGACATGCGCGCGCAGAATCGTTCGCTGCAAGTCAGCAACACGGTGGCGATCGTGGTCGATTCCGCCGCGGATATTCCTGCGTCCGCGCTCGAACATCTGCCGCTGCACATCGTGCCGGTGCGGCTGAATTTCGGTGCGCATGATTATCTCGACAAGATCTCGCTATCGAGCAGTGCGTTCTATCGCGAGCTGCGCGAAAATCCGATCGCACCGCGCACGTCGCAGCCGCCGCCCGGGGATTTTCGGCGGCTGTTCGAGTTCCTGCTCGCGCATCACGCCGAAGTGATTTATGTCGGCCTGTCGCGCGCACTCAGCGGCACCTTGCAGGCCGGTGAAGCGGTCGCCGCTAGACTCGATGCGCAGCGCATCCATGTGATCGATACGCGCAACGCATCGTGTGGCCAAGGCCTGCTCGCGATGCAGGCCGCACAACGCGCGATGCAAGGCTGGCCGGCGGCGCAGATCGTCGCCGAGTTGTGCACGAACCTGCTGCAGATCCAGACCCACGCCTGTATTCGCGACATCAGTTATGCCGTGCGTGGTGGCCGCATCCCACCGTGGACGCTGCCGCTGACGCGCTGGCTGAAACTGGTGCCGCTGGCGAAGATGGGTGCGCACGGACGCCTCAAGGTTCGCGGCATTTTGCGTGGCACAGATCGATTGCCCGAGCGTTTTGCGCAAGACCTGGTCAAACGTCTGCCAGCAGGGCAGCGCTGGCAAGTGTTGGTCGGACATTGCGATTGTCGCGAAGCAGGCGAGCGGCTTTGCGCAGAAATAAAACGCCGATTGCCCGAGCTGCACTGCTGCGATCTGGTCGAGGCCGGCAGTGCCATCGGCGCGCATGCGGGGCCGGGTTCGATGGTCGTGAGTTTCATGCCCACGCCGGTGGAATAAATGGTGGTGTCCAAGCTGGCATAATTGCTGCCGCAACTTCTTGTCGGATGGCCGGATCGCTCACTGTGCTGGTACTGATTTCCAAACTCGTCATTGCTTATCTGCTCGGCTCGATTGTCGGCAGTCTCGTGCTTGGGCGCCTGCGTGGCGTCGACATTCGCACACAAGGCAGCGGCAACGCCGGCGGCACAAATGCGTTACGCACGCGCGGCTGGCGTTTCGCGCTCGGCGTGGTGATCATCGATATCGGCAAGGGCGCGCTGGCGGCGTGGATCGGCCTGCTAGCGTTCGGTACAAACATCGCCGGCGAAATACTCTACATGCACGCACTGGCTTGCGCGTTGTGCGCGACGATCGGTCATGTCTGGCCGATATATTTTGGTTTTGCCGGTGGCAAGGGCGTGGCCACGGTGGCCGGTGCTCTGCTGGCGCTGTTGCCGCTCGCGGTTGTGCCGCTGCTGTTGGTGTGGCTACTCGTGATCGGCATCAGTGGTTATGTCGGACTCGCCTCGATCAGCGTCGCGATCGTATTGCCGCTGGTTGGCTGGTGGCTCGCGCCGGTAGCGCAGCGCATTGATGTGCTGCTGTTTGCGGTCAGCATCAGCGTGCTGCTTTTATTTACCCATCGCGCCAATGTGCAGCGCCTGCTCGCGGGCACGGAAAATCGCTTCGAACGCGCCCGCGTGCTGACACGTTTGCGGCGCGCCTGAGTGGAGCCACGTTTATTATTGTCGGCGCTGTCGAGTGAGCACGTGATCTCCGGCACCGAGCTCGCTAAGCGCCTTGGCGTGACTCGCGCCGCGATCTGGAAACAGATCGAAAACCTGCGCGAACTCGGTATCGCGATCGAAGCTGCAGCGGGTTCGGGTTATCGCCTGGCCTGGCCGGTCGAGTTGCTCGATGCCGCGACGATTCGCGCCGGCATGCCGCTCGCGCAATACGATCGACTGTCCGAACTCGATGTCCGCTGGCAGGTCGATTCGACCAACAGCGAACTGATGCGCCGCGCCGCGGATGCCTCGCTCGATCGGATCGTCTGCCTGGCCGAAACCCAGAGCGCTGGACGCGGTCGGCGCGGCAGGTCATGGCATTCGCCGCTGGCGGGAAATTTGTATTGCTCGGTGCTGCGCCGTTTTCCAAACGGCATGGCCGGATTGTCCGGGCTGAGCCTCGCCGTCGGGGTGGCGGTGATACGCGCGCTGATCGATTGCGGTATTGATGAGGTCGGACTGAAGTGGCCGAACGATGTGCTCGCGCG
>JAYVTP010000212.1:0-5364 GCA_043788685.1 Pseudolysobacter sp.
AGCACGGTGATTGCGCGATACGCGTTTCTCGATGCGCACTGGGTCGAGAAAAAAGAGGGCGCGCGCGCCAAACTGAGCGTGAGCACGTCGACGGTCGCGGCCGGCGACAACGCAGAAGTCATGGTGCAGCAACCGTTCGCCAAGGCGCAGGCGCTGATGACGATCGAGCACGGCCGGATACTGAAGCATTGGCTACAAACACTCGACGGACAGGTGACAAAACTATCGATACCGATCGAGGCCGGTTGGTCGCCCGGTGTCACAATCAGTGCTGCGATTATCGATGCCGGCGGATCGGCATTCGGGCGTAATGCGCAGACCGGTGAATTGATTGAACTCGGCAGCGTCGATATCCAGATCACCACCGCGACTGCCGCGCCGCAACTGACCGTCGATGTCGACCGTCACGATGCGCGCCCCGGCGAAGACATCGCGATCAGCTTGCGCAGCCAGTCCGACGAGCCGCTGCAAGTCACGCTTGGCGTGGTCGATGATGCAGTACGCGCGCTTGTTCCGGACTTGACGGTTGCAACAGATCCGCAAGGCGAGCAATGGCTAGGCAAGCTCAAGACGTGGGATGTTCCGACCTGGTACGGCCTGGGCGGCTGGGCGCGCAGCGTGACCGATGTAAAAAGGGATTACTTCGCCCACACGATATTTCAGTTCGAACAGTCGGACGCGAAATTGGAAACGATTGAAGTAACAGGTTCCAATATCAGTGTGGCGGACGTTTTTTCGCGCGGCAGCAACAGCGACCATTCGCTGGGCGCGCCGATGTTCGGCGGACAACTGACGAACGGTCCGGGTTTGCGAAATCGCTTTCTCGAGACGGCGGCCTGGCAAACCGATATCGAGCTCGCAGCGCACGACACGCGAACGATCCATGTGCGGCTGCCGGATAACCTCACGCGCTGGCGCGTTCTGGCGTGGTCCGCCAATGCATCCGATAAATTCAGCCTCGCGCAAACCACCGTCGAAGCGAAATTGCCGATCGAGTTGCGCGCAGAAGTACCCGCACGATTGTTCCCTGGCGACGATACCTATCTTGCCGTAAGTGTGCGCAATCATGCCGCAACGACGCAAACCGTGCGCACACAACTCAGCGCGAGCGGTGCCGGTATCAAGACTGCCGCAGCGTGGGGCGGAGCGATCGCAGCCAATGAACAACGCAGCGTATCGGTGGCAGCACATCCGACCGCGGCAGGAAAGCTAGATGTCGCAGCACGTGCAAACAGCGCGACTGCAGCCGACGGAATTGCGGCGTCGGTAGAAATAATGTCACCCGAGATCAGGGGCAAAGTATCGGTCGGTGGCTGGCTGTCGGACGAGGGCGCAAGCCTGAAGATTCCGCCCCTACCCGCAGGTGCCAGTCATCCGCACCTGCAAGTAAAAGTGGCGCGTGGCGTCATGGCAATGGCGACGATCTGGATCGACTATCTTCGCGACTATCCGCACCGCTGCTGGGAGCAGATGCTAAGCCGCGCGATCAGCGCCGCAGTGGCGAAGAAATTCGGACTGGATTCGGCGTGGCCGGATGCGAATGATGTGATCAACGAGGCGTTGAATTCCGCCGGTGAATTTCAGGACAGCAACGGAGTGTTCCATTTTTTCGTCGGCCCGAACGGCGCCGAGATTTCCTCGCCGAGCATGTACCTCACGGCATATTCCGTCAGCGCGTTAAATTTCCTGCATGAACTGGGCTATAACGTATCGCCGGATGTTTTGCGCAAAGCCGAACAAGCGCTCAGCGAAAAAATCGCGCCTTTGCCCAATGGAAAATCCGTCGCGGTAACGCCATTCAACCGCGACGAATTGGTCTTGGTGATGGCAGCGCTGAGTGCCGATGCCATAGTCGCGGACGAAGTCGTCGATCAACTGTGGAACGAGCGCGCGGAAATGAGCTGGTTCGCGCGCGCCGAGTTTGCAAAAGCGCTCGCCGTACGACCAAAATTTTCCGCACACACCAAGCAGTTGCTGACCGAACTGCGCGATGCCGGACACAACTTCGGAAACCGTCGTTTAATCGACGATGCGCATTCGAATTTCTGGCCGCTCTCATCCCGCTTGCGTAATCAATGTGGTGTTATTGCCGCGCTTGCCAAACTCGACCATAACGAAGATGCGGCCCAAGTACGAACCGCTTATTTGCGCGGATTACTCGATCTTTATGCGGGCGGTATCCAGACTTTCGATACGCAAGCCGACTCGCAATGTCTGATGATGCTGGTCCACGCCACGCCGCCCGAAGACAACGGCAAAACGCCCGTCACCATCGCGCTTAATGCAGGCGGCATCACGACCAGCATTATCTTGCCAACCGATCAGATTGCCACCGATTGGTCATCGGATATGACGCCCCTGCCCGCATCACTTGGCCTGCATACCACCGCGATCCATCCGATGCTGCTGAGTTTTGTCGCGACGATCGAATACGATGAAGATGGCCGCCGCGCACAAGCCAGTGATATCGGATATTCGCTGCAACGACGTTATGCAGTGTTGTTGGACCACGCCTGGAAAGACGTGCCGTCTGCAGCGATTCATGAAGGAGATTGGGTGCGTACCACCTTGCGCATCAGCAATCGGAAGATGCGTTATTTCGTGGCGGTCAGTGACAGTGTGCCGGGCGGACTGCGTCCGACCG
This sequence comes from Pseudolysobacter sp., assembly GCA_043788685.1. Classification (GTDB taxonomy): domain Bacteria; phylum Pseudomonadota; class Gammaproteobacteria; order Xanthomonadales; family Rhodanobacteraceae; genus Pseudolysobacter. The sequence continues at coordinate 2,645 of JAYVTP010000212.1, forward strand.
ATCTCGAACTTTCCGGTGTTTCCGATCTGGAGTTGCGTGCGCTGGCGTCGCCGGGCAATCCGTTTTTTCCGGCACGTCAGATCGACGATCGATTCGCCCGCTTTTATGCCGAACAACTGCCACCCGGCATACACGAAATTCACTATTACTCGCGCGCCACTCACGCCGGCAACTATGCCGCTCTGCCGGCAAACGCGGAGCTGATGTACGGCGGTGCTTCGGTCGCACGAACCGCTGCGACGCGTCTGAGTATTTCTCCCGCAATCACCGCGCAGGGATCAATCCCGGCAATCCACGAATCGCCCTGATGCAGCGACCGGATACGTAGCGAATGCAGCGGAAATGGATGCGACACAAGTGTCACGTGATATCACGAAATACTGAGAACCAGAGACGGAAAGAGCCGGCAGCGAACTACGCTGCAGCTCTTTCCGTCGCAAAATTCCGCAACGCTGAACTATTCTTTTTCTTCGCGCGCGATCGAGCCGAATACTTTCGGTGCGCCGACATTGCCTCGCGTTGCGGAAGAATCGGCGAGAGATTTCGCGACGGCATGCAGCACCGGCGGTTTGTCGACGAACGGCGTGATGCCAAGCTCGCCAAATACTTCGTTCGGCGAAATCAATTTGCCTTGCGTGATCACGAGCGCAACCTTGCGGATGTCGCTGATGTTGATGGTCGGATCGCCATCGACCAACACCAGATCGGCCAGCTTGCCGGGCGTGACACTGCCGCGCTGTTCGCTCGTGCGTGTGTACTTCGCGCCGTTGCGCGTCGCCACCTGCAGCGCTTGCGCGGGCGTGAGTCCGGCCTGCACGTACAGCTCGAGTTCGCGCTGCAGGGTGAAGCCCGGCAAGGCGTCGGTGCCGGCCACGAGTGGGATGCCGGCGCGATACATGCGTCCGGCGAATTCGATCATCTTGGCATACGATTTCGCATACAACTTTGCGGTTTTGTCGTCCGGAATATTCATGCTCGCGACACGAAATCCACGCTGCACATCCAGCGGCATGTGCTCGGAAATCGAGGCATAGGCTTGCGACAAATCGCCATCACGTTGCTGGATGAAATCAAACGTGGTCAGCGTGGCGTCGATCACGGTTTGATGCTGCTTGAGCAAGGCGATGAAATCCTGCACTGGCTTCGAATCGAAATCCAGCGTGGCAGTTTTTTCCGCAGGCAAACGGAAACGTTCGAGGCTGCGTGTATCGGTGGTCGGCGTGACGAAGAAATTCAACAGCACCTGGTTGATGTGCTGGATCTCGTCATAACCTTGCTCGACCACTTCCTGCGCGCGCATGAAGGCCGGCACGTGGCCGCTCACGCGCAGGCCGCGACTGTGCGCATAAGCCACCGTCTCGCGCACCATGTCGTGCGGGAACGAGTTGTAGATTTTCAGTTGCGGATAACCGTGTTCGGCGTACCAGTCGATCGCGTCTTTTGCCTGCTGCTGGGTCGAGATGACAAAGCCGTTGCGCGCGGAAAACTTGCTTTCGCCTTCGAGAAATCCGGCCGGCACGATCTGCGGACCGAGCAATTGTCCGGTCGCGGTTTCGTCCAGCATCTGCTGCAAGGTGGGGTTGTCGTTGCCCATGTCGCGCACGCTGGTCACGCCGGTGGCGAGATCGAGTCCGCCATCCCAGCGGCCCATGTGCGCATGCATGTCGAACAGGCCGGGCAACATCACGCGACCCGCAGCATCGATCTCGTTGTCGACTCCCTGGCTCGGCGATCCGGCCGGCAACACGGCGGTGATTTTTCCGCGCAGCACATACACATCGGAGGCGGCGCCGAGCTCGGCTTTTTCGCTGTCGAAAACGCGTGCATTGCGCACCACGGTGAGGCCGCTCAGCGGATGTTCGAGGCGCGCGGCCATGTCCTTGAGCAGATTCGCTTCGGCGATTTTCTGGTGCGTATCGAGCACCTTGCCGGTATCTTCGTAACCCTCTTCGATCGCCAGCAAATACCCCGGCACGACCAGCGCGAACATGCGCGGTTTGTCGCCGGTGGTGGCCCAGATAAACGATGGCGACAGGCCCTGCCCGGTCAACGCGAGCAACTGCACTTTCTGGGATTTACCAGCGTGGCTGACATCCACTTCATCGATCTTGCGCTGCGCCAGCGTGCCCGCAGGCAACAGTGGCAGCTTGCCATCGGCACGTTGCGCGAGCGCGCTGATCGCCACCGATGCCAGTTCAAACGACGAATTCAGCGGCATGTACAACGCCGTGCCGCTGACCGTGGTCGCGCCTTTTTCGGTGGTCGACAACCAGCTCGCGTTGTCGCCCTTGCGGCTGAAATGTTCGTTGACCTTGGCGCCGAAAGTCGATGCGCCCTTGACCTGATACTCGCTCAACGTGCCATCGGGCGCGACGCGAAATGTTTCGTCGAGTTCCGGCCCGCGACCGTTGTCCTTGAAGATGTAGTGCACCCTGGTCTGGCCATCATCGCCGCGCTCGACAATCTGTTCGCCAGCCTTCTTGCCGTTGTCGACCAGAATCACGTAACGCGTGGTTTGTTTCGCCTGCACCGCACACGCAAACAGGCTGGTTATGGCCAACACCAAAAATTTTTTGTATTGCATGATCGAACTCCCCCGAATGGATGCGGACGGCCAAACGCCGCCGATGGATGTTTCTTTCTGACCCGATACGATTGCAACAAATCCAGACCAGAACACTAACGCGAATCGCCGTGCTTGGGCTGTGCCGCAAGTACTG
>JAYVTP010000213.1:0-5857 GCA_043788685.1 Pseudolysobacter sp.
TCCCAGCGCGTTGAGCTGGATACGGCTCAAGCTGGCGCCGATATCGATATTGTCTTCCATACTCGGCCACCAATGCGCATGCGCGGCCAGAGTGGAACCTAGGCCAGAAGTATAGCCTGCGGTTCCGGGGACAATAATATTAGGCAAGGCAGACGCGATCGGATCATCCGTCACCGGACTAAACAGATCGGCTGCCGCAGGAGTGATATGCGAAAACGGCGTACTGGCGCCATTCAGCCAAGACATGTTGTAGGTAATGTCGAGGCCGAAGTTGCTGTTATTGGACCAGCCAGCGCCGATGGCGGCGTTGTATTCACTGGCAACTACCGGGGTATTGCTGCCACCGATCGCGGATGCCCAGCACGGCAGGCCCAATGTTGAATTGGCACCAGGGACGCACGAGACTTCAAGGCTCGCGGCCGTAGTTGGCGTAGTCAGCAAGCGTTCGCCGAGGCCGACATTCACGTTGTAGTTGTAGTTTTCACCGAGGCGCAAGCCGACATTGCCGCTCACTGCACCGGTGATATCTACCAGACGCCAGTCGGTAGGCGCGCCGATTTGCGGCGAGGTGGGGCGCAGCGGCCCGCTGCTTGGTGCCGACAACGCCACCAGCGCAAGCAAGCGACCGTCTTGGGAGCGGAACACCGGCATGAGTTGCGGTGCGCCGTTGCTATTCAGTGTGCTATTTGCTGCGCGTAAAACATCGGCAATATTCAGCGAATAACCCGGTGCTACCTCGCCATACGATGGCAAAGGCGCACTCTGCGCGTGGGTTAACCACGGCAGCAGGCCAAGCATCAAGCTGGTGACGAGAAAACGACACATAATACCCATCTAACTTTTATTTGTGCGTTGCTGAGACTGTTCCCCGCTGACCAAGTTCCATCAGCGAGACTCCTTACAGACGCCTATTTTGGCCGCGAGTATAACTGAATTCCAATTAAAAATTAACAAGTTCGTGCAAGAACTTTGTGCAGTTACTCACACTTATTGATTGGTTCGCGGGGCCGGCGCCACCGGCTGATCGCTGAACAGCAGCTCGATGTCGACGTTGTCGAAGCGATAGCTGGTGTTGCAGAACTCGCAGATCACTTCCGCCGTGCCGTCTTCGCGTACCGCAGCCAGAGCTTCGTCGTGGCCGAGTGCGCGCAACATGCCACCGACGCGCTCGCGCGAGCAACTGCAGCCAAAATGTAGTGGGCGCAGCGCCGACAGTCGCACGTCTTGTTCGTGAAACAAGCGTTGCAGCAGAATCTCGGCAGGCAGGCTGAGCAATTCCTCGGCACTGAGCGTGGCCAGCAAATGATTGACGCGGTTCCACGCATCGGCATCGACCACCGCATCGTGACCGCCCGTGCTGGCGACCCGTTGCAGCATGATACCGCCGCAGCGAATGCCGTCGCTGGCGAGCAACAAACGCGTTGGCAATTGTTCGGAACGATCGAAATATTGCTCGAATGCAGCGGCCAGACTGGCATTCTCCTCGACCGAGACCAAGCCTTGCGAGCGCAACTGACTATCCGCATGCTCGATCGTGATTGCCACAACCACGCCGCTGCTGCCGGCCGGAAAATCCGCGGCTATCTCGTCGTGCCAGCGCGCCAGACCGCGCAAACGGCCTTCATGCGTGCATTCGCTGAAAACCAGCGGCAGGGTTTCGCCGCCCTTGAGCTGGATCGACAGCCGGCCTTGAAATTTGATGTTGCCGGTAAACAAGGCGCTGGCGGCCAGGGTTTCGGCGAGTACACGCGCTACCGAGGGCGGATAGTCGGCACGTTCGCGCACCTGCGTCCAAGCGGATTCAAGCCGCACCAAGGCTCCGCTCACGCCGGCGTTCTCAAGCATGAAACGTTGCAGAAAATCAGAATTGTCGGCCATCGTCGATCCCGCGTGCGAAAGTTGAGCCCCATTGGTGGAGGTCGCGACAAGGATTGCAAGTGCTCGCGGGACACGGTCGACGATGCGATCATGCCTGCATCGTTGGCAGCCCGATTATCTGCATGAACTCGACATCATCCACCACTACCAAACCGAGCGCATGGCGGCGTATCTGGCGCTGGACTTGGCGCTTGTCGCTGTCGTGGCTGCTGTTGACGTGGCTGATCGTGTTGCTGCTGCGTTTTGTGCCGCCGGTCACCAGTGCGTTCATGCTCGGTCGCTGGATTCATGCGCACACCGCTGGCGAGCGGGACTTTCATCTGCGTTACCAATGGATTCCGTGGCAGCAGGCGGGCAACGAATTGCCGATTGCGCTGGTCGCTTCCGAAGATCAGAAATTTCCGATCCACCACGGCTTCGATGTGCAGGCGATTCAAGAGGCGCTGGACGAGGCTGATGCCGGAGAAAAATTGCGCGGCGCCAGCACGATTTCGCAGCAGGTCGCGAAAAATCTGTTCCTGTGGGGTGGGCGCAGCTTTATGCGCAAGGGCCTGGAAGGCTATTTCACGGTGCTGATCGAGCTGTGTTGGCCAAAGCGCCGCATCCTTGAAATGTATCTGAATGTCGCCGAATTCGGTGACGGCATTTATGGCGCCGAAGCGGCCAGCCATGTTTATTTCCACAAGCCTGCGAGTGCGCTGAGCGCGCATGAAGCCGCGTTGTTGACCGCGCTGTTGCCGAATCCGCGGCATTATCATATCGATCCGCCGACGCCTTACGTATTGCGTCACGCTGCCTGGGTCGAACGCCAAGTGCACCAGCTCGGCGGACCGGCGTATCTCGAGCACTGAATCAGTTTTCTGCCTGCGGCTGGCTCCAACGCGCCATGTCGGCGATAATGCGCGGCTCAGGCCTGGCGCCACACTCTTGAATAATCACCACATGCGCGCACTCAGTCTGGCGCTTAACTTCACGCGCCGCGAAATTCGAAATCGCTACCTCGGCAGTTTCAGCGGCGGGTTGTGGGCGCTGTTGCAGCCGCTCATGCAGCTCGCGGTCTATAGTTTTGTGTTCGTCTACATCTTCAAGGCTGGACCGATTTTCAAGGCCGGCGCACAGAACGCGGTCGCCACCGGCTTTGTTCCGTTTCTCGTGATGGGTTTGTGGCCGTGGATCGCGTTTTCCGAAGCGGTGACGCGTAGCACCACGGTGTTGCCGGAAAATGCCGGTCTGATCGGCAAGGTGGCGTTGCCGCGCGAAGTGTTGGTGATCGCCAGTGTCGGCGCGAGTTTGACCTTGCACCTGCTCGGTTTCATCGCGATTTGTATTGCGATGGCGCTGTGGGGCACGCCGATCAAGCTGGTCATGTTGCCGCTGGCCTTGCTGGTGTATTTGCAGATGGCGTTGCTCGCATTGGGATTGGGGTTTCTGTTCTCGGCGCTGCAGGTGTTTGTGCGCGATCTCGGCCAGGTGCTGACGCAACTGATGATGCTGTGGCAATTCACCTCGCCGATATTTTATCCGCGCGAAATCTTGCCGGAGCCGTATCGCGACTGGATGGGATTCAACCCGTTCACCTATTACCCGGAACAGATGCGCGCGTTGTTGCTTGGTTCGGAATCGATCGCGCCGGACGCTTGTTTCGCGGCGCTGATCGTGGCGCTCGCGGTGCTGGCTTTGGGCATCGTGGTGTTTCGTCGGCTCGACTCGCATTTCGAGGATTTTCTGTGAGCAAGCAGTCCGCGAAGACAGGCTTGCTGGTCCAGGCGCATGGCCTTGGCAAATCGTATCCCAAGGTTTTTCATCGCAGCGATCGCCTGCGCGCCTTGCTGCGCTTGCTGGCGGGGCGTCGTGAGGTCGATGCGACCACGGTATTGCACGACATCAATCTCGAAGTGTGGCGCGGCCAGTCGGTCGGTTTGATCGGCGAAAACGGCGCCGGCAAATCGACCTTGCTGAAACTGATTTCCGGCGTGCTCACACCGAGCGCCGGCAACGTCAAGGTGCATGGCCGTATCGGCGCGTTGCTCGAACTCGGCGCGGGTTTTCATCCCGAATACAGCGGTCGCGAAAACATTGCGATGAGTGCCGCGTTATACGGTTTGAGCAGCGACGAAATCCGTCTGCGCCTGCCGGAAATCATCGAGTTCGCCGACATCGGTCATTACATCGACGAGCCGGTCAAGCATTATTCATCCGGCATGGTGGTGCGACTCGGATTTGCGGTGGTCGCGGCGACACGGCCCGATCTGCTGATCACTGACGAAGTATTGGCTGTGGGCGATGAATCGTTCCAGAAAAAATGCATTCGCTGGATCGAGGAATATCTCGAAACCGGCGGCACCTTGCTGCTGGTATCGCACAGCATGTATCACATCCAGAAACTCTGTAAGCACGCCATCTGGCTGAAGGGCGGCGTGATCTCGGCGCAAGGCGATGTGTTCGATGTAACGCAGGCGTATCTGTCGTATCACGAGCGCAAAAACACCACGCAAGCGCCGCAGCGCGCCGTGGTTGAAGCGCAAGGCATGGAGTTTCATTTGCTCGATGTCTGGCTCAATGACGAGTCGCACGAGATGCCGCTGTTGCTCGAACACGGCGACGAATTGCGCATCCGTACCACAGTGCATTCTCGCGATGGCCGCATACCGGTAGTAATGCTCGGTATCGTGCGCGCCGACAGCACGCCGGTGTATGGCGTCAGTTCCGACATGGACGGCGCCGAAGTGACTTTGCAATCGCCCGGGATCTACATGGCCGAGGTGCATTTCCCCGCGCTGTGTCTGCTGCCCGGCGGTTACACCGTGCGCATGCATGCGCTGGATTCCGAAGGCGTGCGTCTGTTCGATACGATCGAGCGCGGCCTCACGATCCGCGGCAGTTCGCGCGAACTCGGTATGGTGCGTCTGCCACATCGCTGGATTGCGCCGGATGTTTTGCCGAACGCTTGCGATTCACGCGCCGGCACCGCGCCGTGAGCGACGCAAAAAAGCCCGCACTGGAATTCACCGGCGAACGTTTCACACCGGAATGTTCGCGCGAGATCTGGTACGAACATTGGCATCGTTATGCATTTGCATGTGGCCTCGTGACCGGCAAGCGCGTGCTCGATGCGGCGTGTGGTGAAGGTTATGGCTCGGCGCTGCTCGCCGCCAATGCGCAGTCCGTGCTCGGTGTCGATATCGCTGCCAGCGCGGTCGCACATGCGCAGGCGCGTTACGGCGCGCAGACCAATCTGCGTTTTGCGCAAGGTGATGCCACCGCACTGGATTTGCCGGCAGCGTCTTTCGATGTTGTGACGTCGTTCGAGACACTCGAACATGTGCATGCCCACGATGAACTTGTCGCGGGATTTGCGCGAGTTTTGACCGATGACGGCGTGTTGCTGATTTCCTCGCCGGACAAGCACACCTACAGCGATGTATCCGGATTCCGCAACGAATTCCACGTACGCGAATTGTATCGTGACGAATTGCTGGTTTTGCTGCGCCGACATTTTCCAGCGGTGCGATTGTATGGGCAGAAATTGCTGTTCCAGTCGGTACTCTGGGCGCTGGATGAAAGCGATGCCAAAGCCTCTGGATACATTGCCGCCACGGCCGCGCAGGATGGTCTCAACATCAGCGATAGTCTCGATTACGCACCCCTGTATTTCATCGCCGTGTGCAGCAAAAGCGAGCTGCCGCTGTCATTGCCGGGACTCGCGTTATTCGGCGATCGCGAAGAATCGGTATACGCGCATTACAATCACGAAGTACGCAAGAACATGTCTGCTGGCGGGCGCATCGCCGAGCTCGAAACCGAGCTCGATAGGCTGCGCAACGAAACCGCAAAATTGCACAGGGCGCGGGCGGTGAGCACGCCGCCGCCAGCCGCCGGCAACATCAAAGAACCGCGTCCGTGGTGGCGCTGCTGGCGCTAGTTGCCGCTATTCACACTGAAAAAATTTCATGGAAAACAACGTGGATTATCAAATCAA
>JAYVTP010000214.1:0-2895 GCA_043788685.1 Pseudolysobacter sp.
GTATCCGGCATCAATAATTCGGCGAACATGGGCGATGACGTGATTTATTCCGGCACCGTTTCTGCGGCGATGGAAGGACGTTTCCTCGGCCTGCCGGCGATTGCGGTTTCACTCGCGGCGAAGGATCACAAAGGTCTGCATTTCGCCACGGCTGCAGAAGCGGCGCTGGTGCTGGTGAAGCGTCTGCTGGTCGATCCGTTGCCGGCCGACACCATTCTCAACGTCAACGTGCCCGATCTGCCGTGGCACGAGATTCGTGGTTTTGCGGTCACGCGCTTGGGGCGGCGGCATCGCTCAGCGCCGTGCATCGCGCAGACCGATCCGCGCGGCCGTCCGATCTACTGGATTGGCCCGGCCGGCGAGGAAGACGACGCCGGCCCCGGCACCGATTTCCACGCGGTGCGCGACGGTTATATTTCGATCACGCCGATCCACGTCGATCTCACGCGTTATCAGGCGCTGGAAAAAGTCGGCGGCTGGGTCGGCACCTTGTCGTTGGATATCGAGCAGTCCGCATGAGTTTGTTTGCGCAATCGACGCCCGAAGCGCGCGGTCTCGGCATGACCTCGCAGCGTGCGCGCGATCGATTGATCGAGCGCCTCGAAGTCGACGGCATTCGCGATCGGCGCGTGCTGGATGTGCTGCGAAGTTTGCCGCGCCACCTGTTCATCGAAGAAGCGCTGTCATCGCGCGCCTATGAAGACACCGCGTTGCCGATCGGCAAGGGTCAGACGATTTCGCAGCCTTGGGTGGTCGCGCGCATGACCGAGGCGTTGATCGAATTCAACGTGCCGCAACGCGTACTCGAGATCGGCACCGGCTCGGGTTATCAGGCCGCAGTTCTGGCGACGCTGGTGGAGCGCGTTTACACCGTCGAGCGCATCGAGGAATTGCTGCGTCAGGCGCGCCGGCGGTTTCGCAAAGTCGGCATTGAAAACCTGCGCTCCAAACATGCCGACGGCAAACTCGGCTGGCCCGAAGAAGCACCGTTCGATGCGATTATCGTCACTGCCGCCGGTGCGCAGATCGAGCATGCATTGCTTGATCAACTCGCACCGCATGGCGTGCTCGTGGCGCCGGTCGGGCCACCCGGTGAACAACAGTTGCTGCGCGTGCGTCCGGGCGAGAACGGCCGCATCAGCGAGTTTCTCGGCAAGGTGAGTTTTGTGCCATTGCTCGGTGGCGTGGGTTGATCCGGTTCGGGTTTTACCGCGCCGGGAAAATACTGGTGTTGTAAGTCATCTGTTCCCACCTGCAATGTCTAATTTCTAAACGAGACTTTCAAACCGATGCAAATTTTTCGCCCGATGTACGAGATGGCGCTACGCTGGGCCGCGCATCCGCAAGCCCCGAAACTGCTGGGCGGGCTGAGCTTTTTCGAGGCGTTCATTTTTCCGATCGCGCCCGAAGTCATGCTCGCGCCGATGGTCTTGAAAAAGCCGCAACACTGGGCGTGGTACGCCTCCATCAGTCTGGTTTGTTCGATGTTCGGCGCGTTGGTTGGTTATGCGCTCGGTCATTATGCGTTCGATATGCTGCGCCCGGTGCTGGCCGATATCGGCTGGCTGCCGACGATCGATGCACAGGTGGAAAATTTGCGCGCAGCGATGCTCGACAACCCGTTCAAGGCGTTCTGGATATTGGTTGCGGCGGGGTTCATACCGATCCCGCTGAAATTTGCGACCTGGGCCTGCGGTATCGTCGGTGTGCCGATGCTCGCTTTCATTCCGGGCATGTTGATTGGTCGTGGCAAGCGTGTGTTTGCGGTGGCTGGTGCAATCCGTCTCGGTGGCGAAAAGGCAGAAGCCGCGCTGCACCGCTGGATCGAATGGATCGGCTGGAGCGTGCTCGCGCTGATCGCAGCACTTGTGATTTACTTCCGTTATCTGCGGTGAGTGTGGTTTGCGCATGAATGAAAAGGATGGCTCAGCGACCGGACCAGTGCGCACGCTTGCGTTGGCGCAATTGATCGGCTGCGTCATCGTCGCGGCGGGCTTGTCGAGTTGCGGACGGCAGGATGTCGTCAGTCGCTCGCCTGCGGGCGAGGAGTCGCATGTCACCCATGCGCCGGTCAGGTCGAGTGTTGCGCCCCCCGCCGTGGTCGAAACCTATCGTGTGCTGAAAGGTGACACCCTGTTCGGCATCGCGTTTCGGCATGGCGTGGATTATCGCGATCTAGCGTCATGGAACGGCATTTCCGCACCATACAAGATTTATGTCGGTCGCGAACTGAAGATGGGGCCGGCCGGCAGCGCGATGCCAGCGTCGTCCACGGCTGCGGTTTCGCCGCCGCCTTCGACAAAACCGCTGACGAACAGCAGACCGGATATTCCGCCGCCACCGCCCAGTTCGTCCGGCTCGGCGTCATCGATTTCGGCCACGCCGGCGGCATCCACAGCTACTGCGGCGGCGTCGGCAAACTCATCGCCGCAGCCAGCTTCAACTTCGTCACCTGTCAGCGCTACAGCACCGAAAGAATCCGCAACATCGGGCGGTCTGGCTTGGCGTTGGCCGAGCAAGGGCGCGATGATTTCCGGTTATGTCGCTGGCGATCAGACGCGTCAAGGTATCGATATCGCGGGCAAGGCCGGTGATCCGGTCACGGCGGCGGCGGACGGCAATGTGGTCTACAGCGGCAACGGCTTGGTCGGTTACGGCGAGCTCATCATCATCAAGCACAATGACACGTTTCTCTCGGCCTACGGCCACAATCGCAAGCGGCTGGTCGAAGAAGGCCAGCGCGTGACCGCCGGGCAACAAATTGCCGAAATGGGATCGAGCAGCGCGAGCCGCGACATGCTGCATTTCGAGATTCGCAAGAACGGCAAGCCGATCAATCCGCTCGATTACCTGCCGTCGCGCTGACAGTTCGATATGGGTGCGGCTGGCGTGAAA
>JAYVTP010000215.1:0-3173 GCA_043788685.1 Pseudolysobacter sp.
GCTGCGAGCTCGTGCCAAAGATCGCGAAGCGTCGCCGCGCGCAGCATGATGCCGCGGATCAGGCGCATAAAATGCGTCATCGGAAAAATTTCCGCGAGCCATTGTGCGGGGCGCGGCATGCCGGCGAACGGGAACATGAAACCCGACAATAAAATCTGCGGCAGGAACGTGAACATCGCCAGTTGCATCGCCTGGAATTGGGTCTTGGCAAGCGTGGATAAAAACACGCCGAGCGACAGCGACGCAATGATGAACGCCAACGCCGCGCCGTAGACATCGAGCAGCGATCCGTTGATCGGCACCTTGAAGATCAACACACCGAGCGTGAGCACCACCGTTACCTGCAGCAAGCCGATGCCGATGAACGGCAGCACTTTGCCGAGCGTGAGTTCGACCGGCGATACCGGCGTGGCGATAAGGAATTCGAGATTGCCGCGCTCCCGTTCGCGCACGATTGCCATTGCCGTGAACAGCACCATGGTCATCGTCAAAATCACGCCGATCAGGCCGGGCACGGTGTTGATCGGCGCACGTCGCTCAGGATTGTAAAAATTTACAATTTCCACATTGTTTACTTGTACACCTTGCGCCGGATTGAGCAGCGATGCGAGCGGCAACGCAGCAAGCTGGCGCGCGGCTTGTTGCACGATCTGATCCGAACCATCGACCACAATCTGCAAGGCGGTACGATCCTGTTCGATCACACGGCGCTCGAAATCCGGCGGTATCACCAGCGCGGCGCTAATGCGGCCTTCGCGCAACAGCATGTCGATTTCCTGCGGCGCATGCAGCTGATATCTGAAATCCATCACACCGGTCTGGCCGAGCGTGGCGACGAGTTCGCGCGATTGCCAGGTCTGCGCATGATCGAGCACGGCGGCATCGAGATGGCGAATATCCATATTGATCGCATAGCCGAACACGAGCAATTGCATGGTCGGAATGCCGACGATCATCGCGAACGTCAGGCGGTCGCGGCGCAGCTGGCGCAGCTCTTTGATGACGATGGAAAACAGGCGGCGCAGATTCATTTCGCCTTCTCCGGCGCGCCGATTGCGGATGATGAGTGACGTGTCGCGGCGACGAAAACGTCTTCGAGATTCGCCGAGGTCGGTTCCACTTTCGCGTCGATGCCGGCTTCACGCAGATGCGCCGAGATACGTGCGCGTTGATCGTCGCCGCCATCGGCGAGCACACGCAGACTCGCGCCGATCTGCGCCATCGCGGTGATACCGTGGAAACCGGTCAACGCTTTTTGCGCGCCACGCGGCACATCGCATTCCACCAACAATGCCTGACCCGGCAAAGCCTGGGCCAATTCGCGCGGCGCGCCATCGGCGACCAAACGACCGTGATCGAGAATCGCCAAGCGATGACAGCGCTCTGCTTCGTCCATGTAATGCGTGGAAACGAGAATCGTGGTGCCGGCATCGACCAGCGCAAACAGCGAATCCCAGAACTCACGACGCGACTGCGGATCGACCGCGCTGGTCGGCTCGTCGAGCAGCAACAACTCCGGTTTGTGCAGCACCGCGGCGGCCAAGGCAAGGCGCTGTTTCTGGCCGCCGGACAACGTGCCCGCGAGTTGTCCGCGCAGTTCTTCGAGCCAGTACACCTTGAGCAATTCGGCGATGCGCATGCGTGCGTTGGCGCGCGTGAGCTCGTGCACGGCGGCGACAAAATCGAGATTTTCGAACACGGTCAAATCGTCGTACAGCGAGAACTTCTGCGTCATGTAGCCGATGCGTCGTTTCAGCGCTTCGGCCTGTTGCGGAATCTTGTAGCCAAGCACTTCGATCTCACCGGAACTCGGCAGCAGCAAGCCGCACAGCATGCGAATCGTGGTGGATTTACCCGAGCCGTTCGGCCCGAGGAAACCATAGACCTGCGCGCGCTCGACGGTAAGATCGAGCTGGTCGACCGCGATGACATCGCCGAAGCGCCGCGTCAGACCGCGCGCGACGATCGCGGTTTTTGTGTCAGTGTTTGGCATTGTCAAGCAACTGCGCCTGACACGGTACGCCGGCCGGCAAACTGCGCGCATCGGCGCCATTGAGCACGAGTTCGGCGCGATAGGTCAGGCGGCTCGCGTCTTCACCGGTCAGTGCGTAATACGGCGTGAAACTCGCGTCGCTGCGAATACGCGACAGCGTCGCAGTAAACGCATGCGCGGCGCCGTCTACCTGCACCGTAAAACGCGCGCCGGGTTGCAGTTGCGCGCGGCGCGGCTCCGGCACAAACACGCGCGCATACGGCGCATCGCCGACCAGCAAACTGGCGACACTCGCGCCTGCCGGCGGGTGATCGCCGAGCTTGTACGGCAATGCATCAATGCGACCGGCGCGCGGCGCGTGCACGCTCAAACGTTGCAGGGTGATTTGCAGTTGCGCGAGATTTGCCTGCGCCTGCGCAAGCGCCGCTTCGCCCTGCGCGAGGTCTTCGCTGCGTGTGCCGTGCAGCAACTCGGCAAGATTGGCTCGCGCCACACTCGTATCGGCATTCGCCTGGCGCAACGCGGTTTCGGCGTTGTCGAGATCAGCCTGACTGTTCAGACCTCGCTTGCGGATATCCGCGGCGCGATCACGCGCGAGTTTTGCGTTTGCCGCCGTGGTCAACGTGCGTGCCAGGGCGGCGCGTGAAGCATCGATGGTTTCGGCACGCGCGCCGTGGCGCAGTTCATCGAGCGCCGCGGTGAGGCGTTGCACATCCGCGTGTATTCCATCCACCTGCGCCTGAGTGCGACGCGGATCCAGTATCAGCAGCAACTGATCGGCTTGCACCTGATCGCCTTCGGCGATGAGGATTTGCGTGATCGGCTCGGATACTTCGGCGGGCACCGCGATGCGATCCCATTCGAGCGTGCCAATCAGCGGCGTCGGACCGGGATCACGGCTGCACGCGGCAATCAGGGCGCTGGCGAAAATCGTCATCAGCAGGCGCTGATTTCGATGCCGATTATTTTGTTTTGACACGTTTCACCTCCAAAGCGCTGCGCACCAGCATCAAGGTGTGCGCGATCAAACTGTCTGCATTCACGCGGCTGGCCGGCGCCTTGAATACGTCACGCCAGATCGGCGCGGTGGCGAACGGAAATACCGCCAGGCTCACCAGCGACAAGCTGAGCAGGCGCGGATCGAGATCGGCGCGAATCTCGCCGAGTGCCTGCGCCTGTT
>JAYVTP010000216.1:0-2562 GCA_043788685.1 Pseudolysobacter sp.
ACGCAACAGGCGCTGGTCGAGCAATACATCGGCACGGTGAAAACCGATCAGGCGCAGATCGACGGCGTAAAGCTCAACCTGATCTATGCACGCATCAGCGCACCGATCGGCGGTCGTGTCGGTTTGCGCCAGGTCGATCCGGGCAACTACGTGCAGACCGGCGATAGCAACGGCATCGTCGTGATCACGCAGCTTTCGCCGGTGAACGTGGTGTTTACCCTGCCGGAAGACAATATTCCGACCGTGCTGAAATCCTTCAATGCGGGCAAAAAACTGGTGGTCACGGCCTACGACCGCAGCCTTGTGAACAAGCTCGCCGATGGTGTGCTGGCCAGTGTCGACAATCAGATCGATGCGACCACCGGCACGGTCAAGCTCAAGGCGCAATTCGCCAATACCGACGAGAGTCTGTTCGCGAATCAGTTCGTCAATGTGCGCATGCTCACCAACACCTTGCACGATGCGCTGGTGATCCCGAGTTCGGCGATCGAACGCGGCACTCAAGGCACGTATGTTTATGTGCTCAAGGACGATCACACCGTGACCGCAAGAGTGGTCACGCTCGGGCCGATCGAAGGCGAACAGGTGGCCGTGCTGACCGGCTTGAGCCAGGGCGAAACCGTGGTGTCCGACGGTGCGGATCGGTTGCGCGAAGGCGCCACCGTGACCCTGCCGAGCGAACAACCCGCGACTGCCGCGCCGACGGCGCAGCCGGCTGCCGATGGCACGATTCCGCGCAAGCCGGAGGAAGGTCGCCGTCGTCCGCAGAATGGCGCCGCCCCTGCGGCAAATCTGCCTGCCGCGTCACCCGCAAATTCACCCGCTGCGGCACCGGCGGCTGCGCCCGCCAACACCCCCGGCGGAAGTGGCACATGAGTCCACGCAGTCACGGCATCGACTGAGTCGATCACCTCATGAATCCATCCCGCCCGTATATCCTGCGACCGGTCGCAACGTCGCTGTTGATGGCGGCGATCCTTCTGATCGGCATGGTCGCGTATCACTATTTGCCGCTGTCGGCGTTGCCCGAAGTCGACTATCCGACAATCCAGGTACAGACGTTTTATCCGGGCGCGAGCCCGGATGTGATGACGTCATCCATCACCGCGCCGCTGGAGCGTCAGTTCGGCCAGATGCCTGGACTGAACCAGATGTCCTCGACCAGCTCGGCTGGCGCATCGGTACTGACCTTGCAGTTCAACCTCGACCTGAATCTGGATATCGCCGAACAGGAAGTGCAAGCGGCGATCAATGCCGCTGGCAACCTGCTGCCGGCGGATCTGCCCGCGCCACCGGTGTATGCCAAAGTGAATCCGGCCGATGCGCCGATTCTCACGCTTGGGCTCACGTCGAAAACCATGCCGCTGACACAGGTGCAGGATCTCGCCGACACGCGCCTCGCGCAGAAGATTTCGCAGTTGCCCGGCGTCGGCCTCGTCAGCATCAGCGGCGGGCAACGACCGGCGGTGCGCATCCAGGCGAATCCGGCCGCGCTCGCCGCATACGGCTTGAATCTGGATGACCTGCGCAGCACCGTCAGCAACGCCAACGTCAACACCGCCAAAGGCAGCATCGACGGCGCAACACGGTCGTACACGATCAACGCCAATGACCAGTTGCAGAGTACCGACGCGTACCGAAAACTCATCATCGCGTACCGCAACGGCGCGCCGGTGTACCTGACCGACGTCGCCGACATCATTGATGGCGCCGAGAACAGCAAGCTCGGTGCGTGGATGAATTCCACGCCCGCATTAATCCTCAACATCCAGCGCCAACCCGGCGCCAATGTGATCGCCGTGGTCGACCAGATCAAGGCGATGCTGCCCGATCTGAAAAGCACGCTGCCGCCCGCGATCGACGTCGCCGTGCTGACCGATCGCACCACCACGATCCGCGCCTCGGTGCACGATGTGCAGCTCGAACTGCTGCTGTCGGTAGTGCTGGTGGTGCTGGTGATTTTCCTGTTCCTGCGCAATTTGCCGGCGACGATCATTCCAAGTTTATCGGTGCCGCTATCGCTGGTCGGCACGTTTGCGGTGATGTATCTGGCCGGCTTCAGCCTCAACAATTTGTCGCTGATGGCGTTGACCATCGCCACGGGGTTTGTGGTCGATGACGCGATCGTCATGATCGAGAACATCGCGCGCTACATTGAGGCCGGCGATTCGCCGATGGAAGCCGCACTGAAAGGTTCGGAGCAGATCGGTTTCACGATCGTCTCGCTGACGATTTCGCTGATCGCGGTCTTGATCCCGCTGCTGTTCATGGGCGATGTGGTCGGGCGATTGTTTCGCGAATTCGCGGTCACGCTCGCCGTCACCATCCTGATTTCCGCGGTGGTGTCGCTGACCCTCGTGCCGATGTTGTGCGCGAAACTGCTCAAGCACAAACCCGAGTCCGAACAGAGTGCGATCGCGCGCAAATCGGCAGCGTGGTTCGACGCCGTGATCGCGCGCTACGGCACGATGCTGAACTGGGTGCTCGATCGGCAGATGCTGACCTTGCTCGTCGCCACGCTGACCGTCGCGCTCACCGTGATCCTCTACATCGTCATCCCGA